>NZ_JAKUWE010000003.1:300000-550057 GCF_026782235.1 Streptococcus oralis
AGAGTCCAGAGAGAACTTTATGGCTCTGCTCAAAGATGTTCCGCTTGATTTTATCACAGTGACCTACGAGATCATTGATAATCTTTCTAAGAAATATCATTATCCGATTCAAGAGTATCTCTACGTAACCTTGACAGATCATATTTACTGTTCTTACCAAGCTCTAACACAAGGAAGGTACAAGGATAGTAATCTGCCAGATATTTCTGCCAAGTATCCTGTAGCTTTTCAAATCGCAAAGGAAGCCTTTGAAATCTATCGTCAGAAGTTGACAGATCATTTCCCTGAGGATGAAATTATTCGGATCGCTTATCATTTCATCAATGCCGAAGGGGAGAATGAAGTTCAAGTAGTTGAGTCGATAGACAAGAGGAAAGAAATCCTCAGGAATGTTGAAGAAGTGCTAAAGAGTTACGCTATTCAACGAACCAAAGAGAATAACCATTTCTATGATCGCTTTATGATTCATTTGAATTATTTCTTGGATTATTTAGACAGATCTAGAGATGATAACCAATCACTTCTGGATATGGAAGATCATATTAAACAATCCTATCCAAAAGCGTTCGAGATTGGTTCCAAAATCTATGATGTGATTACGCAACATACGGGTCTTGATTTGTATAAAAGTGAACGAGTTTATCTAGTTCTACATATCCAACGTTTATTGTCATAAAAATTTAATTAAAAATACATAAGGAGAATTCTATCATGAATAGAGAAGAAGTAACATTGTTAGGTTTTGAAATCGTAGCCTATGCTGGCGATGCTCGTTCAAAACTATTGGAAGCCTTGAAAGCTGCTGAAGCTGGCGATTTTGCGAAAGCTGATACTCTCGTAGAGGAAGCTGGTGGTTGCATCGCGGAGGCTCATCACGCGCAAACAAGTCTATTAACTAAGGAAGCTTCAGGTGAGGACTTAGCTTATAGTGTAACCATGATGCATGGCCAGGATCACTTGATGACAACCATCTTGCTCAAAGATTTGATGCACCATTTAATCGAACTCTATAAGAGAGGAGTTAAGTAATGAACAAACTAATTTCATTTATCGAGAAAGGAAAGCCTTTCTTTGAGAAATTATCTCGTAATATCTATCTTCGTGCTATTCGTGATGGTTTCATCGCTGGTATGCCCGTTATTCTCTTCTCAAGTATCTTTATCTTGATTGCTTTTGTACCAAACTCATGGGGCTTTAAATGGTCTGATGATGTTGTAGCCTTTCTGATGAAACCTTACAGCTATTCTATGGGAATTTTGGCTCTCTTGGTAGCTGGTACAACAGCTAAGTCATTGACGGACTCAGTTAACCGTAGCATGGAAAAAACCAATCAAATCAACTATATGTCAACATTGTTGGCAGCAATTGTTGGTTTGTTGATGTTGGCAGCTGATCCTATCGAAAATGGCCTAGCTACTGGATTCTTGGGGACAAAAGGTTTGCTTTCAGCCTTCCTTGCTGCCTTTGTTACAGTAGCTATCTATAAGGTCTGTGTGAAGAATAATGTTACTATTCGAATGCCTGATGAAGTTCCACCAAATATCTCACAAGTCTTTAAAGACGTGATTCCATTCACTCTATCAGTGGTTTCTCTTTATGCTCTTGATTTACTAGCTCGTCATTTTGTTGGAGCCAGTGTAGCAGAATCAATCGGTAAATTCTTTGCGCCATTATTCTCTGCTGCTGATGGTTATCTAGGTATTACGATTATCTTTGGTGCCTTTGCCTTCTTCTGGTTTGTTGGTATCCATGGTCCATCTATCGTTGAACCAGCAATCGCAGCTATTACCTATGCAAATGCCGAAGTCAACTTGAACCTTCTCCAACAAGGGATGCATGCAGACAAGATCCTTACTTCAGGTACACAAATGTTTATTGTTACCATGGGTGGTACGGGTGCAACACTGGTTGTTCCATTCATGTTCATGTGGTTAACCAAATCAAAACGAAACCGTGCAATCGGACGTGCGTCTGTTGTTCCAACCTTCTTCGGAGTTAACGAACCAATCCTGTTTGGTGCACCACTTGTCTTGAACCCAATTTTCTTTATTCCATTTATCTTTGCGCCAATTGCCAACGTTTGGATCTTTAAATTCTTCATTGAAACGCTTGGCATGAACTCATTTACTGCCAACCTTCCTTGGACAACACCAGGTCCGCTCGGTATTGTTCTTGGTACAAACTTCCAATTCTTGTCATTTGTACTTGCTGCTTTGTTAATCCTTGTTGACGTAGCCATTTACTATCCATTCCTCAAGGTTTATGATGAACAAATCCTTGAAGAAGAGCGTTCTGGTAAAGCCAATGATGAATTAAAAGAAAAAGTAGCTGCAAACTTCAATACTGCCAAAGCAGATGCTATTCTTGAAAAAGCTGGTGTAGAAGCAGCGCAAAACACAATCACAGAAGAAACAAATGTTCTCGTTCTCTGTGCAGGAGGAGGTACAAGTGGTCTCCTTGCAAATGCACTAAACAAAGCAGCTGCAGAGTACAAAGTTCCTGTTAAAGCAGCAGCTGGTGGCTATGGTGCTCACCGTGAAATGTTGCCTGAGTTTGATCTGGTTATCCTTGCTCCTCAAGTTGCTTCAAACTTTGAAGACATGAAGGCCGAAACCGACAAACTTGGTATCAAACTTGCTAAGACAGAAGGTGGCCAATACATTAAATTGACTCGCGATGGAAAAGGCGCTCTTGCCTTTGTTCAAGCGCAGTTCGAAGAATAAAATGTAAATAGCGAAGAAGTGAGATGGAGGAACTCCTCCCAACTATACCCCCATCTCATTTCTATTTCTTGAAAGGTGAATCAAATGACAAAAACACTTCCAAAAGACTTTATTTTTGGCGGAGCAACAGCAGCCTACCAAGCAGAAGGTGCTACACATACTGATGGTAAAGGGCCAGTCGCCTGGGACAAATACCTCAAAGATAACTACTGGTACACTGCTGAACCAGCCAGTGATTTCTATCACAAATACCCAGTTGACCTCAAACTTGCAGAAGAGTATGGTGTCAATGGTATCCGTATTTCAATCGCTTGGTCACGTATCTTTCCAACGGGTTATGGGAAGGTTAATGACAAGGGGGTTGAGTTCTATCATAATCTATTTGCAGAGTGCCACAAACGGCATGTTGAGCCCTTCGTGACTCTTCATCACTTTGACACGCCAGAAGCACTTCATTCAAACGGAGATTTCCTGAATAGAGAAAATATTGATCACTTTGTGGATTATGCAGCCTTTTGTTTTGAAGAATTTCCTGAAGTCAACTATTGGACAACCTTTAATGAAATTGGGCCGATAGGAGATGGTCAGTATTTGGTTGGGAAATTTCCTCCAGGTATCCAGTACGACCTTGCCAAAGTCTTCCAATCTCATCACAATATGATGGTGTCGCATGCGCGTGCAGTAAAACTTTTCAAGGATAAGGGTTACAAGGGGGAGATTGGTGTGGTTCATGCCCTGCCTACTAAGTATCCTATGGATCCAGATAATCCAGCAGATGTTCGTGCAGCCGAGTTAGAAGATATCATTCACAATAAATTTATTTTGGATGCGACTTATCTAGGACGATATTCCGAAGAAACGATGGAAGGTGTCAACCATATCTTAGCAGTCAATGGTGGAAGTTTAGATCTGCGTGAAGAAGACTTTGCTGTGCTAGAAGCAGCAAAAGACCTGAACGACTTCCTTGGTATTAACTACTACATGAGTGATTGGATGCAAGCCTTTGATGGCGAAACAGAAATCATTCATAACGGTAAGGGTGAAAAAGGAAGCTCTAAGTATCAGATTAAGGGAGTCGGACGCCGTGTAGCTCCAGATTATGTGCCACGTACGGACTGGGACTGGATTATCTATCCTCAAGGTTTGTATGATCAAATCATGCGCGTGAAGAAAGATTACCCAAATTACAAGAAAATCTACATCACAGAGAATGGTCTCGGATACAAAGATGAGTTTGTGGATGGGACAGTCTACGATGATGGACGGATTGATTATGTTAAGAAACATATGGAAGTGATTGCAGATGCAATCTCTGATGGAGCCAATGTCAAAGGCTACTTTATCTGGTCTCTGATGGATGTCTTTTCTTGGTCAAATGGTTACGAAAAGCGTTACGGCCTCTTCTATGTTGATTTTGAAACCCAGGAGCGCTATCCAAAGAAATCAGCTCACTGGTACAAGAAAGTAGCGGAAAGTCAGATTATAGACTAGTAGAATTAGTAATTAGATATAGAATTCTAGTGAGGCAAAAGATGTTCAAAGATTTTATCCAATCAATTTATGAAAAAGTTTATATTATCAATTTTGATAAATGTTCTCAAATACCTTGTTTGACTAATGAAGAGCTGAAAAATCTTGGGAAATGGTATGTCTCTACCGGTAAAGAATGGATTTGCCATTCAGACTATGAGCTGGAAGAATTTAAAAATATTTTTTTAAATTTTATTCGTCCTGAAGAACGGGATAATATCTCCTTTGATTCAGATTTTATGCCGTTTCAACAATCATAAAGAATCTAGGAAACTCTTTGTAAAAATCTTCATCAAAAAATGCGTCATATCAAGATTCTTATTTTCTTGATATGACGCATTTTATATTTTATCAATCCTCAGTTTTATGGTTTAGAAAGAATAATTTTTGTTTGTTTCGACAGTTCTTCAAATGTCTCCTGACTCAGTTTGGAATCTGAAACGATGGTATCAATTTCTGAGATATTGTAGAAATTGTAAAAATCAAACTTATTAAACTTACTGTGGTCTGCCAGTAAGTATTTTTTATTGGCATTGTTCAAGGCGATTCGTTGTACCTCGCCCTCTTCTTCACTGAAAGTAGCAATTGCCTTATCCTTAATACCATTACAGCTTACAAAAGCTTTAGAAAACTGAAGATTGGTCAAATCCTGTAAGGTAAGTGTCCCTACAAAAGCACCAGTGATAGAGCGATAATTTCCACCAATCAAGATCAAATCTGTTAGTTTTCGTTCGTTTAGGATGAGAAAAACAGGAAGACTGTTTGTTACGACACGAATGTTATCAATAGGGAGCTCACGAGCAAAACATTCTAAGGTTGTTCCTGGCCCGATAAAAATAGTTTCACCTTCGTCAATCAAATGACCTGCAAAACGGCTAATTTCTTGTTTTTCAGCAATCTGCAAGCCTTGTTTTTCGACATTTGAGCGTTCGTTGTTTAATAGAGAACCTGTACGAAGTTTTTCAGCACCACCATGCACACGAACCAGCAAGTCCTTATCTGCCAATTCTTGTAAATAGCGGCGAGCTGTCATATCTGACACATCAAGACTCTCCATAATCTCTTTTACAGTAATAGTGCCTTTTGTGTTTACTGCTTCTAGAATACTATCTAGTTTTTCTTGCTTTAGCATCCTTATCACCTCGATTTCTACTATTATTATCTTACCATAAAACGCTCAATCAATCAAATAAAAAAACAAAATAAAACAAAAACAAAAATACCATGGTTGTTTTAAACAAACCATGATATTTGAATGATTGGCCAAATTAGTCTAAACCGTAGTTGTAATCCTCGTCTTGCATGGCTTCAACTTCACCAAGGAGGTAACCATTTCCGACTTGAGAGAAGAAGTCGTGGTTAGAAGTTCCTGTTGAAATACCGTTCATGATGATAGGATTGACATCATCAGCTGAATCTGGGAAGAGTGGATCTTGTCCTAGGTTCATAAGGGCTTTATTGGCATTGTAGCGAAGGAAAGTTTTAACTTCTTCGGTCCAACCAACACCGTCATAGAGACTTTCAGTATAACCTTCTTCGTTCTCGTAGAGAGTGTAGAGCAGGTCGTACATCCATTCTTTAAGTTTTTCTTGCTCTTCTTCAGGCAATTCGTTGAAACCAAGTTGGAATTTGTAACCAATGTAAGTTCCGTGAACAGACTCATCACGGATAATCAACTTGATAATTTCCGCAACATTGGCAAGTTTGTTATTACCAAGGTAGTAGAGCGGAGTGAAGAAACCTGAATAGAAGAGGAAGGTTTCAAGGAAGACACTGGCAACCTTCTTTTTAAGAGGCGTACCATTGAGGTAGATTTCGTTGATAATTTCAGCTTTTCTTTGTAGGTAAGGGTTGGTGTTGGTCCATTCAAAGATTTCTTCAATCTCAGCCTTGGTATTCAAGGTAGAGAAGATAGAAGAATAGGATTTTGCATGGACAGATTCCATAAATTGGATGTTGTTGAAAACAGCTTCCTCATGCGGTGTTCGGATGTCTGAGCGAAGCGCCTGAACTCCTGTTTCAGATTGCATGGTATCCAAAAGGGTCAAACCACCAAAGACTTTTCCTACTAAGTCTTTTTCCTTGTTTGATAGTTTTCTCCAGTCGTCTAGGTCATTTGACAAGGGGATACGCGTATCGAGCCAGAATTGCTCCGTCAGCTTTTCCCAAGTTGATTTGTCGATGACATCTTCGATGGCATTCCAGTTAATGGCTTTGTAGTAAGTTTCCATAGATTACTTCTCCTTGAAATAATGATCAAGCACCTTATCAATAACATTTACCGCAATAAATATTAGAGTTAATAAGTTAAGTTGGGGAGTGTAGTTAACATCAGTGGTAGAATTTGTAAGTATCATTAAAAATTGTAGTCCGTAAAACCCTAATAAATAACTTATTGGTAACAGCGTAATACGCTGGTCGTTTTTAAATTGTAATGAAAGATGTTTTACAATAGAGTATCCAAAACTTGTTACAGCAATGCACCAAAGATAGAGACTTTGTAGTGTGGTTTTAGGATCTAACGCAATAACAATCGTCATAATAATATAAAACATCAATAGAAAAGCTAGAGTTTCAAAAATAATATAGTTTAAATATTTATCTAGTTTTAATTTTTTATGCATACTTCCCTCCAACAAAGATTAAATCACACAACTTTCACATTGGTTAGCACCAACTTCTCCACCGTCGTCTGTAAAGGTACGGACGTAGTAGATAGACTTTATACCCTTGTTAAAGGCATAGTTACGAAGAATAGACAAGTCACGTGTCGTTTGTTTGTTTTCTTTCTTCCATTCGTAAAGACCTTTTGGAATGTCGCTACGCATGAAGAGAGTGAGTGAAAGCCCTTGATCCACGTGTTCAGTTGCAGCAGCGTAAACATCAATCACCTTACGCATATCCATGTCGTAGGCAGAAGTGTAGTAAGGGATAGTATCTGTTGACAAACCTGCGGCAGGGTAGTAGATCTTACCAATTTTCTTTTCCTGACGTTCTTCGATACGTTGCGTAATCGGGTGGATAGAAGCAGAAACATCGTTGATGTAGCTGATAGAACCATTTGGAGCAACAGCTAGACGGTTTTGGTGGTAAAGTCCATCTGCTTGAACCTTTTCGCGAAGTTCAGCCCAGTCAGCAGCGCTTGGAATAAAGACATCTTTAAAGAGCTCTTTAACACGGTCTGATTTTGGAACAAATTCGCCTGTTACATACTTGTCGAAGTAGCTACCGTTAGCATAGTCTGATTTTTCAAAGTTGTGGAAGGTGATACCACGTTCACGTGCGATATTGTTTGACTCAACCAAGGTCCAGTAGTTCATAAGCATAAAGTAGATGCTTGTAAATTCAATTGACTCAGGTGATCCGTACTCAATCAGTTGTTGGGCAAGGTAACTATGAAGTCCCATAGCACCAAGACCAAAGGTGTGGGCTAAGCTATTTCCGTAGTCTATAGTAGGGACAGCTACGATGTGTGAACTATCTGTAACGAAAGTAAGGGCACGAACCATAGCGCGGATAGAACGACCAAAGTCAGGTGAAGTCATCATGTTGACCACGTTGGTTGATCCAAGGTTACATGAAACGTCTGTTCCCATTTGAAGGAATTCTTGAGCATCGTTGATCAAGCTTGGTTTTTGAACTTGAAGAATCTCAGAACACAAGTTACTCATGATAATCTTACCATCTACTGGATTAGCACGGTTGGCCGTATCAATGTTGACTACATAAGGGTAACCAGATTCTTGTTGCAATTTAGAGATTTCAGTTTCCAAATCACGCGCCTTGATTTTTGTCTTGCGGATATTTGGATTTGCGACTAATTCATCGTATTTTTCAGTGATGTCGATGTAGTTGAATGGCACGCCGTATTCAAGTTCTACAGAATATGGGCTGAAGAGGTACATTTCTTCATTTTTACGAGCTAATTCGTAGAATTTATCGGGTACTACAACACCAAGTGAAAGAGTCTTTACACGAACTTTTTCATCAGCATTTTCTTTCTTAGTGGAAAGGAAAGCGATGATATCTGGGTGAAAGACGTTGAGGTAGACAACCCCAGCACCTTGACGTTGCCCAAGTTGGTTGGAGTAAGAGAAGCTGTCTTCGAAGAGTTTCATAACTGGTACGACACCAGAAGCAGCACCTTCATAACCTTTGATAGGAGCTCCAGCTTCACGAAGGTTGCTGAGGGAAATTCCCACACCACCACCGATACGCGAAAGTTGAAGAGCTGAGTTAATAGAACGTCCGATAGAGTTCATGTCATCAGTTACTTGAATCAAGAAACAAGAGACCAATTCCCCACGACGAGCACGGCCTGCGTTCAAGAAGGAAGGAGTAGCAGGTTGGTAGCGTTGGTGGATGATTTCATTGGCAATATCAGTCGCAATCGCTTCATCCCCGTCAGCAAAGTAAAGTGCATTAAAGAAGACTCGGTCTTCCATGCTTTCAAGGTAATATTCACCGTCATTAGTCTTCAAGGCGTACTGGTTGTAAAACTTATAGGCGGCCATGAATGATTTGAATTGGAAGTTTTGGTCCTTGATAAATTGATGCAATTCTTCCAAAAACTCTGGACGGTATTTCTTGAGAAATGCAGTTTCGATATAGTTGTGTTCAATGAGGTAGTTGATTTTATCAGTGATTGAATCAAAAACCATAGTGTTTGGAACCACATTTTCTTTAAAGAAAGCATCCAAGGCTTCCTTATCTTTATGAAGCATGATTTGTCCATTAACAGGACGGTTGATTTCGTTATTGAGACGGAAGTAAGTCACGTCTTCAAGATGTTTTAATCCCATAAAATTTTCCTTATCTAACCTGATTACAAAAGAAAGGCCTCTAAGTTAGCCCTAGAAGCAATTTCTTCTGGATGATGCACTAAAATTATGCTAACTGTTTTAGTTTTCCTGGTTGGAAACCTGAAAAGATTTCAGTTGGTGTTTGGATAACAGGAGCAGCGCTGAAACCGAGCTCTTTAACTTGATCGATATACTCAGGTTGCTCGTCAAGATTGATCTCACGATAAGCGATATTATTACTGTCCAAGAAACGCTTGGTCATCTTACATTGGACACAGTTATTTTTAGAATAAACGGTTACCATTTTCGTAACTCCTCTTTCAAAATAGATTACTTTCTTAGTATATCAGAAAAAAAAACTTTGTCAAACTTTTTAAACTAAATCTTGTGCTAAAAAGTTACGGTTTTGAAATCAAAACACAAGATATAGTGTTTTTTGAAAACATAAATTTTGATTTCCGTTGAACTATCAAACTTTCTCAAAATAAAAAAACTACATACTGTATATTGGCAATATAAATAGAAGATTTTCAGCAAGCTATCAGAAAGGAAAACGAAGAAAATAGCAAAAATCGTAAGAACAGGAATAAGTCTAGCTGAGATAATGCTTTAACAAAACAGAAACTGTAATATTAATGAAAAAGAAATTCTCTGCACAAGATGTCCCTATATTTTGTGTTAAAATATTTAAAAGATAACTAAAATGAAGATGTTGGATTATACTGCATTCATCCAAATAGATTATGAATTTCGTATTCTTGATAGAGAGTATATGACTGTAATTTTTGGGAAGTATTCGATTTATGTGGTATACTAGTAGTGACCATAGAACTTATAGATAGGTATAAATTTAAAAATGAAGCTATGAAAAGAGTTTATAGCGATTACGATATTTAGGTATGTAGACTATTTAAAAAACATAAAAGACAGTAGATGAGTTAGATAAATGTTGAATATGCAAAAACTATTAGAATAGAGTTATTCACTTTAGAAACTTATACTTACTGTGGATATATATAGTATAATGTTGTTAGGGAAATGGGATTAATAAATGAAAGAACGCAAATCAGGAGGTTCGTGGTGAAAGAAAACAAGGTTATTTTAAAGCGGCAATCTACTCGCGTATTTTTTAAGAATGGGGATACGGATTTTTTCTTTAATTGGTTGCTAGGAATCGGTGAAGTTTTTGGCTTCTCTCATGGAGAGCTGTATTATCTTGCTCAAAAGTTAGGTAATTCACCAAAGCCTGATGACTGGAAAAATGTATTTTTATCGCATGTAAACTATCTTGAACAAGCAGCAAGTAATTCAGGATTGAGTGAACAAACAAAGGCGCAGTATTATCTTGCACAGACCTACTCACTTCGCTCGGCAATCCAGTTTACCGATCCATTTTCTGAAGAGTATTTATCGACCGTTCGTCAAATGGAGAAGGTGTTTTCTAGTGCAATTCATTCACTAGGTGCACCGATTGAAAAATTAACTATTCCCTATCAGAGTTCTTACTTGCCTGGTTATTATCTTCATAGCGGCGATAATTGCCCAACGCTAATCATGATTGGTGGAGGTGATACTTATCGCGAAGATTTATTTTACTTTGCAGGATATCCTGGATGGATACGAAATTATAATGTTTTAATGGTTGACCTTCCCGGTCAAGGGAGCAATCCTAGTAGAGGGCTGGTCTTTGATGTGGATGCTTCTATTCCAATTTCATTATGCATAGACTGGTTGGAAAATAGAAATCCTAAACTAAATTATTTAGCCATTTATGGTGTCAGCGGAGGGGGATATTTTACCGCACAAGCTGTTGAAAAGGATCCAAGAATTCATGCTTGGATTGCTAGTACCCCTATTTACGACGTTGCAGAACTTTTCAGAAAAGAATTTGGATCAAGTTTGAAAGCACCTAGTTGGTTAATAAATGCCATTTTAAAATTAGCTGGAAATTTGAATGAATCAGCAAATTTGAATCTTAAAAAGTATGCATGGCAGTTTGGTACTTCTGATTTTAAGAGTGCTATTGATGATGTATTTAACTATGCAAAGATTGTAGATTATCAAAAAATTCAATGTCCTTGCCTGTTTATAATGGGAAAGGGAGAAGGTACTGAGCTGCAACGACAAACTAAGGTAATTTATGAAGCGCTTAAATCTAAAAATCCGCAAACTAAACTTCAGGTTTTTGAGTCCGAAAGCGGTGCAGATGCTCATTGTCAAGTCAATAATTTAAGACTCGCCCATAATATCGTTTTTGATTGGTTGGGCACTTTATTTGAATGGAATAGATTGAATTTTTAGCCATGCTTACACTACTTAAGTATATCTATTTTAATGTGAGACATCAAAAGATTATTTTACGTCAAGTGGCTAACTAGATAATTCTATACTATTAATAATTAGTGCCCAAATTTCCCATAGTACCTGTATGATAGAAAAAGAAGCAATTTCATTTTCAGTAAAAGTCCATAAAATACTTGAAAAATTATCTAGAAGGTGATATAATACAGTCTTGTAAGGGTTATCACATATAATCCAAATAAGAAACAATTAAAGGAGAGTCGAACTATGGCTTCTAAAGATTTCCACGTAGTGGCAGAAACAGGTATCCACGCACGTCCAGCAACATTGTTGGTTCAAACAGCTAGCAAATTTGCTTCAGATATCACTCTTGAGTACAAAGGTAAATCAGTAAACCTTAAATCAATCATGGGTGTTATGAGTCTTGGTGTTGGCCAAGGTGCTGATGTTACAATTTCAGCTGAAGGTGCAGATGCTGACGATGCAATCGCTGCAATCACTGAAACTATGGAAAAAGAAGGATTGGCATAAGGAAAATGACAGAAATGCTTAAAGGAATCGCAGCATCAGACGGTGTTGCAGTTGCAAAAGCATATCTACTCGTTCAACCGGATTTGTCATTTGAGACTGTTACAGTCGAAGATACAAACGCAGAAGAAGCTCGCCTTGATGCCGCTCTAAAAGCATCACAAGACGAGCTTTCTGTTATTCGTGAGAAAGCAGTAGGTACGCTCGGTGAAGAAGCTGCTCAAGTTTTTGACGCTCACTTAATGGTTCTTGCTGACCCAGAAATGATCAGCCAAATCAAGGAAACAATCCGTGCGAAGAAAGTGAATGCAGAAGCAGGTCTGAAAGAAGTGACAGACATGTTTATCACTATCTTTGAAGGTATGGAAGACAACCCATACATGCAAGAACGTGCAGCGGATATCCGTGACGTGACAAAACGTGTATTGGCAAATCTCCTTGGTAAGAAATTGCCAAACCCAGCTTCTATCAATGAAGAAGTGATCGTGATTGCGCATGACTTGACTCCTTCAGATACAGCTCAATTGGACAAAAACTTTGTAAAAGCTTTTGTAACCAACATTGGTGGACGTACAAGCCACTCAGCTATCATGGCGCGTACACTTGAAATCGCAGCAGTATTGGGTACAAACAACATCACTGAAATTGTTAAAGATGGTGACATTCTTGCCGTTAACGGTATCACAGGTGAAGTGATTATCAACCCAACTGATGAGCAAGCGGCAGAATTCAAGGCTGCTGGTGAAGCTTATGCGAAGCAAAAAGCTGAATGGGCACTTTTGAAAGATGCTCAAACAGTGACTGCTGATGGTAAACACTTTGAATTGGCTGCTAATATCGGTACTCCAAAAGACGTTGAAGGTGTCAATGCCAACGGTGCCGAAGCTGTTGGTCTTTACCGTACAGAGTTCTTGTACATGGATTCTCAAGACTTCCCAACAGAAGACGAGCAGTATGAAGCTTACAAGGCTGTACTTGAAGGAATGAATGGTAAACCTGTTGTCGTTCGTACAATGGATATCGGTGGAGATAAGGAACTTCCTTACTTCGATATGCCTCATGAAATGAACCCATTCCTTGGATTCCGTGCCCTTCGTATCTCTATTTCTGAAACTGGAGATGCTATGTTCCGCACACAAATCCGTGCTCTTCTTCGTGCGTCTGTACACGGTCAATTGCGTATCATGTTCCCAATGGTTGCGCTCTTGAAAGAATTCCGTGCAGCGAAAGCAGTCTTTGACGAAGAAAAAGCAAACCTTCTTGCTGAAGGTGTTGCAGTTGCGGATAATATCCAAGTTGGTATCATGATCGAAATCCCAGCAGCAGCAATGCTTGCAGACCAATTTGCAAAAGAAGTTGACTTCTTCTCAATTGGTACAAACGACTTGATCCAATACACAATGGCAGCAGACCGTATGAACGAGCAAGTTTCATACCTTTACCAACCATACAACCCATCAATACTTCGTTTGATTAACAATGTTATCAAAGCAGCTCACGCTGAAGGTAAATGGGCAGGTATGTGTGGTGAGATGGCTGGTGACCAAAAGGCTGTTCCACTTCTTGTCGGAATGGGCTTGGATGAGTTCTCTATGTCAGCAACATCTGTACTTCGTACACGTAGCTTGATGAAGAAATTGGATACAGCTAAGATGGAAGAGTACGCAAACCGTGCCCTTACAGAATGCTCAACAATGGAAGAAGTTCTTGAACTTCAAAAAGAATACGTTGACTTTGATTAATTGAAAGGTCCTTGCAACTCAGTTGCAGGGATTTTTTGTTTTAAAAATTTGGTGATTGATTTTCAATATAGGATTCTCAAATCAGACTGTTCAGATAGAAGATAGTGTAGAAAACAAAAAAATCATTAACTGGTTCATAAAATTCTTGACAAGTTCCAAATTTAGGAGTAAACTATTAACCAGTTAACTTTTAGAGAGGAGTTTCTGCAATTTAGAAATGAATTGCAACTAGAAATATCAAAAAGAAAGTGAGTTTCAATGAAAATTAATAAAAAATACCTAGCTGGTTCTGCGGCGGCTTTAATTTTAAGTGTCTGTTCTTATGAGTTGGGACTGTATCAAGCCAGAACGGTCAAGGAAAATAATCGTGTTTCCTATATAGATGGAAAACAAGCGGCACAAAAAGCGGAGAATCTGACTCCTGATGAAGTCAGCAAGAAAGAAGGCATCAATGCCGAGCAAATCGTCATCAAGATAACAGACCAAGGCTATGTCACTTCACATGGAGACCACTATCATTATTACAATGGTAAGGTTCCTTATGATGCTATCATCAGTGAAGAGTTGCTGATGAAGGATCCAAACTACCAGCTAAAGGACGAGGATATTATCAGTGAAATCAAGGGTGGTTATGTTATCAAGGTGGATGGAAAATACTATGTTTACCTTAAGGATGTAGCCCATGCCGATAATGTCCGTACGAAAGAAGAAATTAATCGACAAAAACAAGAGCATAGTCAGCAGCGTGAAGGTGGGACTCCAAGAAATGATGGTGCGGTAGCCTTGGCACGTTCACAGGGACGCTACACCACAGATGATGGTTATATCTTTAATGCTTCTGATATCATTGAAGATACTGGTGATGCTTATATCGTTCCTCATGGCAACCATTACCATTACATTCCTAAGAGTGAGTTATCAGCCAGAGAATTGGCTGCTGCAGAAGCCTTCCTATCTGGTAGAAGTGGTCAATCAAATAAGCCTACTTATCGCCGTACCAATAACAACAGTACCAGTAGCGATGTAGATAGATGGATCCCATCCTATAATAATCAAGGCAGTGGCTATACGAACATGAACACATCTAACAACAGTAGCGACGATAGTCAAGCAAGTCAAAGTGATGACATTGATAGTCTTTTGAAACAGCTCTACAAACTGCCTCTGAGCCAACGACACGTAGAATCTGATGGCCTTGTCTTCGACCCAGCACAGATTACAAGTCGAACAGCTAGAGGAGTTGCTGTGCCTCATGGTAACCATTACCACTTTATCCCTTATGAACAAATGTCTGAATTGGAAGAACGAATTGCTCGTACTATTCCCCTTCGTTATCGTTCAAACCATTGGGTACCAGATTCAAGACCAGAAGAACCAAGTCCACAACCGACTCCGGAACCTAGTCCAAGCCCGCAACCTGCACCAAATCCTCAACCATCTCCAAGCAATCCAATTGACGAAAAATTAGTTAAACAGGTGATTCGAAAAGTAGCTGATGGCTATGTATTTGAGGAGAATGGAATCTCACGTTATATTCCTGCCAAGAAGCTTTCAGCAGAAACTGCTGCGGCCGTTGATAGTAAACTAGACAAGCAAGAAAGTTTGTCTCATAAGCTCGGAGCTAAGAAAACCAACCTCCCATCTGGTGATCAAGGATTTTACAATAAGGCTTATGATTTACTAGCAAGAGTTCATCAAGACTTACTTGATAATAAAGGGCGTCAAGCTGAATTTGATGCTTTGGATAAACTGTTGGAACGACTCAACGATGCCTCAAGTGATAAAGTCCAGTTGGTCGATGATATCCTGGCCTTCCTAGCACCGATTCGTCATCCGGAACGTTTAGGAAAATCAAATGCGCAAATTGCTTATACTGATGATGAGATTCAAGTAGCCAAGTTGGCAGGCAAGTATACAACGGAAGATGGCTATATCTTTGATCCTCGTGATATCACCAGTGATGAGGGGGATGCCTATGTAACTCCACATATGACCCATAGTCATTGGATTAAGAAAGATAGTTTGTCTGAAGCTGAAAGAGCGGCAGCCCAGGCTTATGCTAAAGAGAAAGGTTTAACGCCTCCTTCGACAGACCATCAGAATTCAGGAAATAGTGAGGCTAAGGGAGCAGAAGCTATCTACAACCGCGTGAAAGCAGCTAAGAAGGTGCCACTTGATCGTATGCCTTACAATCTCCAACATACTGTGGAAGTCAAAAACGGAAGCTTGATTATTCCTCATTATGACCATTACCATAACATCAAATTTGAGTGGTTTGACGAAGGTCTTTATGAGGATCCTAAGGGGTATACTTTAGAGGATCTCTTTGCGACTGTGAAGTACTATGTAGAACATCCAAACGAACGTCCGCATTCAGATAGTGGATGGGGCAATGCAAGTGACCATGTTCAAAGAAACCAAAATGGTCAAGCTGATAATAATCATACTGAAAAACCATCAGTGGAGAAACCTCGGACAGAAAAACCTGAGGAAGAAAAACCTCGCGAAGAGAAACCGCAGAGTGAGAAACCAGAGTCTCCAAAACCAACTGAGGAACCTGAGGAAGAATCACCAGAGGAGCCAGAAGAAACTCAGGTTGAGACTGAAAAGGTTGAAGCGAAGTTGAGAGAGGCTGAAGATTTACTTGCAAAAATTCAAGACCCCATTATCAAGTCCAATGCTAAAGAAACTCTCACGGGATTAAAGAATAACTTGCTATTTGGCGCCCAGGACAACAATACCATTATGGCAGAAGCTGAAAAGTTGTTGGCTTTATTAAAGGAGAGCAAGTAAAGGTAGAAGCATTTTCTAGATCCTAAAAACAGGATAGGAGATCTAGAAAAGATAAAATCGAAAATGAGAATAGAATGTAAGTTCTAATTCTCATTTTTTTCATGAAAATATCTTGACATATAGTGTAAATAAAGATAAACTATTTACTAGTTAATTAAATGGTTAAATACTAGTTAAGGAGTAACGATGAAAAAAAGAATATTTCTATTATTAGTGGTAAGTCTCTTGGTTCTTGTCTTAGGAGCATGTAGCCAAAAAGAAAAACAAGAAGCAAAAGGGATGAAGATTGTAACAAGTTTTTACCCAATCTATGCCATGGTCAAAGAGGTATCAGGTGACTTGAATGACGTACGGATGATTCAGTCAAGTAGTGGGATTCACTCATATGAACCTTCAGCGAATGACATTGCTGCTATCTATGACGCGGATGTCTTTGTCTACCACTCTCATACGCTCGAATCTTGGGCGGGAAGTTTGGATCCAAACTTGAAAAACTCAAAAGTTAAGGTTTTAGAAGCTTCTGAAGGAATGACCTTGGAGCGTGTACCAGGTTTGGAAGATGTAGAAGCTGGTGACGGCATCGATGAAAAAACACTCTATGATCCACATACTTGGTTAGATCCAGAAAAAGCAGGTGAAGAAGCTCAGATTATCGCTGACAAACTTTCGGAGATTGACAGTACTAATAAGGAAACGTATCAAAAGAATGCTAAAAACTTTATCGCTAAAGCCCAAGAATTGACTAAGAAGTACCAGCCTATTTTTGAAAAAGCGAGTCAAAAGACCTTTGTTACACAACACACAGCCTTTTCTTATCTCGCTAAACGCTTTGGTTTGAAACAACTTGGTATAGCAGGGATTTCCCCTGAACAAGAGCCAAGTCCGAGACAACTAACAGAAATTCAGGAATTCGTTAAAACCTATAAGGTTAAAACCATCTTTACTGAGAGCAACGCTTCTTCTAAAGTCGCTGAGACCTTGGTTAAATCAACGGGAGTTAGTCTAAAGACACTCAATCCTTTGGAAGCAGATCCTGAAAATGATAAAACTTACTTAGAAAACCTTGAAGAAAATATGAATGTTCTTGCAGAAGAATTAAAATAAGGAGATGATGAAAATGAATAAGAAATACCTAGCAGGTTCTGCGGCAGCCTTGATTTTAAGTGTCTGTTCTTATGAGTTAGGACTGTATCAAGCTAGAACGGTCAAGGAAAATAATCGTGTGTCTTACGTTTATGGTAAACAAGCAGCGCAAAAAACAGAGAATCTGACTCCTGATGAGGTCAGCAAAAAAGAAGGCATCAATGCCGAACAAATCGTCATCAAGATAACAGACCAAGGATATGTTACTTCGCACGGCGACCACTATCATTATTACAATGGTAAGGTTCCTTATGACGCTATCATCAGTGAAGAGTTGCTGATGAAGGATCCAAACTACCAGCTCAAGGACGAGGATATTGTCAGTGAAATCAAGGGCGGTTATGTTATCAAGGTAGATGGAAAATACTATGTTTACCTTAAGGACGCATCCCATGCGGATAATGTCCGTACAAAAGAAGAAATCAATCGACAAAAACAAGAGCATAGTCAGCATCGTGAAGGAGGAACTTCAGCAAATGATGGCGCGGTAGCCTTGGCACGTTCACAAGGACGCTACACCACAGATGATGGCTACATCTTTAATGCTTCTGATATCATTGAAGATACTGGTGATGCTTATATCGTTCCTCACGGCGACCATTACCATTATATTCCTAAGAGTGAGTTATCAGCCAGCGAATTGGCTGCGGCAGAAGCCTTCCTATCTGGTAGAAGTGGTCAATCGAATACGCCTACTTATCGCCGTACCAATAACAACAGTAGTAGTTACGATGTAGATAGATGGACTCCATCCTATAATAATCAAGGTAGTGGCTATACGAACACAAACACGGCTAACAACAGTAACAGTAGCGACGATAGCCAAGCAAGTCAAAGCGATGAGGATATTGATAGCCTTCTGAAACAACTTTACGCCTTGCCGCTCAGTCAACGACACGTCGAATCTGATGGACTTGTCTTTGATCCAGCGCAAATCACAAGAAAAACTGCGAATGGTGTTGCAGTACCTCATGGCGACCATTACCATTTTATCCCTTACTCTCAAATGTCTGACTTAGAGCAGAAGATTGCGAGAATGATTTCTGTAAAAGGACAAAATAACGGAAACAACAGGCCATTAAATACTCAAAAGCCAGCAAATAGTACGGTTGAGCATACATTTTT
This sequence comes from Streptococcus oralis, assembly GCF_026782235.1. Lineage (GTDB taxonomy): Bacteria > Bacillota > Bacilli > Lactobacillales > Streptococcaceae > Streptococcus > Streptococcus oralis_CC. The sequence continues at coordinate 318,688 of NZ_JAKUWE010000003.1, forward strand.
AGGAAATTCAATTAAGGCTTATGGTAAAGGTCTGGATGGTAAACCATACGATACTAGTGATGGATATGTATTCAGTAAAGATTCTATCTATTCAGTTGATAAATCAGGCATTATAGCGAGACATGGAAATCATTTCCATTATGTGGGATTTGGAGAGTTAGAACAATTTGAATTAGATGAAGTTAGCAAGTGGATGAAGGAAAAAGGTCAACCTAATGAGAGTGTTATTCCTTCAGAGAATATGGATAACAAAGAAAAACCAAAATTTGATTCAAAAAAAGTGACTGGTAAAGTGACTAAAGATGGTAAAGTTGGCTATGTTCTTAAAGAAAACGGAAAAGAATACTTCTACTCTCGAGATGAACTTGATCTTACTCAAATTGCTTTTTCTGAACAAGAACTTATGCTTAAGGATCGAGATCATTATCGCTATGATATTGTGGACACAGGGATCAAACCACGATTGGCTGTAGATGTCTCAAGTTTGCCGATGCATGCAGCGAATACCACTTATGATACTGGCACTTCATTCATTATCCCACATATTGATCATATTCATGTTGTTCCTTACTCATGGTTAGAGCCTAATCAAATTGCGACTATTAAATATGTCATGCAACACCCTGAGGTTCGTCCTGAAGTTTGGTCTAAGCCGGGTCACGAGGACTCAGGTTCCGTTATTGCTAATGTGACTCCTCTTGAAAAACGCGCTGGAATGCAGAATTGGCAAATTATCCATTCTGCTGAAGAAGTTCAGAAAGCTCTTGCAGAAGGTCGATTTGCAACTCCAGATGGTTATATTTTTGATCCGAGAGATGTATTGGCAAAAGAAACTTTTGTATGGGGAGACAAATCATTTAGTATTCCAAGAGCTGGAGGAGGTTCATTGAGAAGTATCACTCAATCCGACTTATCAGAAGCAGAATGGAAACAAGCGCAAGACTTAATAGCCAAAAGGATGAAAGAAAAAGAATCCAAAACTGAAACGTCTACGCATACTAATGAAGAATTAAAACCTGATTCAAACAATACTGAAAATAGTGATGAAAATAAGACTGTTGTAGATAAAACTGAGGAGCAACCGAAGAAAAATATAGGGGAAAATGAGACTGGTACAACCAACGAAATTCCTTCAGAAAATAAAGAAAGCTCCAAAGAAGAAAATGACGATGATTTACCAAACTATGGGTTAGATAAAGTAACTTTAAATGAACATATAGAAAAGTTAGCAAAAATTGCACAAATCGATCCTAAGTTTCTAATCTTTCAGCCAGAAGGTGTTCAGTTTTACAATAAAAATGGAGAATTAGTAATGTATGATATTAAGACTCTTCAGCAAATAAAACCATAGTAAGATTTTTGGTGATTGTAATACATTTGAGAGGATATTGTTCTGTTTTGAAAGAATGATATCCTTTTTATTATAGCTTCAAAACAAAAATGTACTGGATATGGTTGATTTTGATAGCAAGAGCAAACCGAGACAAGTGCTCAACCAAACGAATAAAAAGAAAGGCGAAGTAGCTGAGCTACCTCGTCTTTTTTTAGTCTTTATAAGATACAATGCCAATGATGGTATCCACCGCACGCTCCATAGTCTGAAGGCTGACGTATTCAAAACGTCCATGCATGTTTTCCCCACCCGCAAAGATATTTGGAGTTGGGATTCCCATAAAGGAAATCTTAGACCCATCTGTCCCACCGCGGATTGGTTCGATAATAGGCGTAATCCCTAGATCTTCCATAACAGCTTTAGCAATAGTAACGGGTGTCATATCTTTTTCAATGACTTCCTTCATATTGTAGTACTGGTCTGTCAGAGTCAAGCTAACGCGATCATTCCCAAGCTCTCGATTCATCTTGTCAGCGATAGACTGCATAGCTGCTTTACGCGCTTCAAATGCATCTTTTTCAAAATCACGAATGATATAGCTTGCACGCGCCTCCTCGACACCACCTGACACATCCATAAGATGATAGAAACCTTGGTAACCTTCTGTCAGTTCAGGACGATCATTCTCAGGAAGTTGATTATGAAAATCAATTGCTAACTGAAGGGCATTGACCATTTGACCTTTGGCAGTACCAGGGTGAACATTGCGTCCTTGAAAATGGAGTTCAGCAGCTGCTGCTGAGAAAGTCTCGTACTGAAGCTCACCTAGAGGACCACCATCAACAGTGTAGGCAAAGTCAACATCAAAATCTTCTGCATCAAATTGATTAGCACCGACGCCAATTTCTTCATCGGGACCAAAACCAACTCGAATTTCACAATGCTTGATTTCGGGATGAGCTGTCAAATATTCGATAGCAGTCATAATTTCAGCAATCCCTGACTTGTCATCAGCACCTAGCAAGGTCGTGCCATCTGTTGTGATAAGCGTTTGACCTGGATATTTTTCAAGGCTCTTGAAATCAGCGGGATCCAGTTTAAATCCAGAATTACCTAAGTCGATAGATCCGCCATCGTAGTTTTCAATCACCTGTGGATTAACTCCCTCAGCATTGAAATCAGCTGTATCCATGTGGGAGATAAATCCAATCTTACGTGTCAGGCTGGGATCATTAGCTGGTAAGGTACCAATGGCAAAACCATTTGGAAGGTAGTAGACGTTTTGCAGACCGACACGCTTCATTTCGGGAAGAAGAACAGTGGTCGCAAAATCTACCTGGCTCTGCGTACTTGGAGTAGTAGTAGAGTGTTCATCAGAACGCGTGTTGACCTTGACGTAGGTCAGAAAACGTTCCAAAAGGTTCGGATAAGACATAAAAACTCCTTTAATAATCATTTTTTTCATTGTATCATAGAATAGAGAGAAAGACAAAGAGAAGTAAATAAAAATAAAATGAATGAAAGCGTTTATTTATGATATATTTCATGGTAGAATGGTAATTGAAAAAAACATCACAAGGACATATCAATGAAAAAAGCAATTTTAATGATGACATTCGGTTCGCCAGAAGAGATTACCTTTGAAAGTGTGGCGGATTTTTTTACCAATATTCGTCGTGGAGTTAGACCCCAAGACCACGAAATCCAGACTCTCTATGACAACTATGTTCGTATCGGTGGGACGCCTTTGCAGCGGATTACACATGAGGAGGTCAATTTAGTCAAAGAACGTTTAGGGGAGGAGTACGGTATCTACTTTGCCAACAAATTTTCTCGTCCCTTTATTCCAGATGTGATCAAGCAGATGGAGACTGATGGCATTGAAGAATGTATCTGTTTGATTTTGGAACCTCATTATTCTTTTTACTCAGTCATGGGGTATGAGAAGTTTTTGGAAAGCCAGCAGATCCGATTTTTAGTTATTAAGGACTGGTATCAACAACAGCCTTTGCTGGACTTCTGGACAGATGAGATTAGAAAAATTTTACGAAACCATGTGGGAGAAGAATCCTTCAAGGTAATCTTTTCAGCTCATAGCGTCCCCATTTTTGCCTTGGACTTTGGAGATCCTTATATCGATCAGATTTTCGATAATAGCAAGCTCATTGCTGAACAACTCGGCCTAATGACAGACCAGTATACCAATACTTGGCAGAGCGAAAGCGATATTGGAATTCCTTGGATTAAGCCAGATGTCTTAGAATATTTACGAGAACAAAAGCAACATCCAGAACATTATATTTTTGTTCCGATTAGCTTTATCAGTGAGCACATCGAAGTCTTGTTCGATAATGATGTGGAATGTTATGATTTGTGTCAAGAATTAGGTGTCACTTACCATCGTCCACCGATGCCCAATACGGATAGCCGTTTAATTGACGCTTTAGTTGCTACTGTAAGAGCCAACGAACACAAAGAATTTAAAGCTTTTCTCCCAGAAGAAGAAACCTTTGATGAGTTAGCGCCTTCGGCAACTACCAAGGACATTATGGAGGAGACAGACGACCTTCAGATGCCAGAATTTGTCAAAAAACTCATTGAGAAAAAAGGCCGTGAAAATGTGAAGATGCCATACTTAATTAAGAAAATGCTCGAAAAGGCTGGTAAGTTACCAAAAGAGTAAAGAAAAAAGGATTTAGCTTTAAGCTAGATCCTTTATCTGTCTTATTTTTTTTCAAGAAGAGCTTTGATTTCTTGAAGAACTTCAAGTTCAGTTGGAGCAGCAGGAGCTTCCTCAACCACTTCCTCTTTCTTACGAAGTTTTTGAGCTTTTTCAATACCTTTGATAACAAAGAAAAGAACTGTACCCACAACAAGGAAGTTAATAACAGCGCTCAAGAAGCTACCGTAACCAACACCATTCCATGCAAGCTCAGCGATGTTTTGTACTTTCGCAGCTTCCAAAGCTGGGTTCAATAGAAGTGGAGTGATGATATCGTTAACAAATGAAGTAACGATAGCACCAAATGCAGAGGCAATGATCACACCGACAGCAAGGTCAACGACATTACCACGAAGCAAAAATTCTTTAAGATCCTTTAACATTTTCATAAATTCCTTTCCTAATTTTCTAATTTATTATATCCTAAATTGTGACAAAAAGCAACTTGAACGCTCAAAGTGGTCAGTTGTTCCCTTTAAAAATATAGATTTTACTGAAAATATAGTTTAAAATGATGATCAAGATTTGTGCTAGGATAGTTTCAATCGTATTAACTCTATCTATATTAAATTCGACAAACTGGCCAATAATGTCAGGAAAGGTTGTAACAAAGATATAAGTTAAAAGAACGTCAAGACCAAGAGTAGAAAGACGAGCTAAGAAAAACTTAGCCAGGCGGGTTGGCCAATTCCTTCTCTCTTGTTTAAAGACGATTGTATCATTTGTGAGAAAGGCAAAGAGAATCCCGATAATATTAGCGAGGGCAGTTGCGAGGATTTCCTGGTGGCTGATATGGTAAATAACCAAACGCGATACAATAGAAACCAGAGTAGTAGCACTACCAAAAAATAGGTAGGAGAGAATCTCGTTATCAAAGAAAGCTTTTATTAGTCTTTTCATGATTTTAGTATAGCATAAAGCGGGCTAATGTGCTATACTAGTAAGGTTGATAACCTCAACCCTTGGTGCTTAGCTTCTTTCACCAAGCATATTTTACGCGGGAAACCGCTAAAGGAGAAAACATGAAAAATTTAACTGTTCGTGACATGGCAGATATTGCTATTGTTGCTGCTATTTATGTGGTTTTGACTATTACACAACCAATCAATGTTCTTAGTTTTGGGGCGTATCAGTTCCGTATTTCAGAAATGTTGAATTTCTTGGCATTTTACAACCCTAAATACATCATTGGTGTGACGATTGGTTGCATGATTGCTAATTTATTTAGTAGTTTTGGCCTAATAGATGTCTTTGTCGGTGGAGGTTCTACCTTAGTTTTCCTTAGTCTAGGTGTATGGCTCTTTGCAAAATACAGCAAAGATTACCTCTTTAACGGATTGATTCGAAAAGATCATTTCTTCTTTTCAATCCTCTTCTCCATTTCAATGATTACCATTGCAGCCGAACTTCATATCTTGACAGAAGCTCCCTTCTTCTTCACATGGTTCTCTACTGGAATTGGTGAGTTTGCATCACTTATAGTGGGAGCGATTTTGATTGGTAAACTGGGACAGCGAATCGATCTAACAAAATAAGAAGTTTATAAGCTAGATTCTTGATAAGTCTAGCTTTTTTCATTCCATAAATTAAAAGAGAGCGCTTGACAAGAACATAGAACTATAGTATACTTTTTAGGTAAGCTGATTTAGCTCAGTTGGCAGAGCGCATCCATGGTAAGGATGAGGTCGCCGGTTCAATCCCGGCAATTAGCATTAAATAGATACAAAAACCCTTATTTACAAGGGTTTTTGTTATGTCTGACCCAAATTTTTCAAAGATATTTCTTATGCACCTGTATAAATGAAGCAAAGAGTTTTGGCTGTTGACAAAAGTGACTCTATCTAGTAGAATAGTAGATGCGATGAGTCGATAGGCAGTCTTCGGAATGCTATTGAGCATAAGGAGGTCATAACGCAGGAGCGGACCTTGATGAGTTGTGTGAACCTGCTCATCACATGAAGATGCCTCTTAGTCCCTGGTCAATGACTAGGGATTTTTAATTTTCAGAAAATATAACCCAAAAATGCTTTTCAATTTCTGGAAAAAGTAGTATAATACATCTATTATAGAAATTTTTAGAAAATTCCGAAAGAGGTTATTTATGGGATATACAGTTGCTGTAGTCGGCGCGACAGGTGCTGTCGGAGCTCAGATGATAAAAATGTTGGAAGAATCAACACTTCCAATCGATAAAATTCGTTACCTTGCTTCTGCACGTTCAGCAGGCAAGACTTTGAAATTTAAAGACCAAGATATTACGATTGAAGAAACGACTGAGACCGCTTTTGAGGGTGTTGATATTGCACTCTTCTCAGCAGGTGGTTCGACATCAGCTAAGTATGCACCATACGCAGTTCAAGCTGGAGCGGTAGTAGTAGATAATACATCTTATTTCCGTCAAAATCCTGATGTTCCTTTGGTTGTTCCAGAGGTCAATGCTCATGCACTTGATGCCCACAACGGGATTATTGCCTGCCCTAACTGTTCAACAATCCAAATGATGGTGGCTCTTGAGCCAGTTCGTCAAAAATGGGGCTTGGACCGTATCATCGTTTCAACTTACCAAGCGGTTTCAGGTGCTGGTATGGGAGCGATTCTTGAAACACAACGTGAACTCCGTGAAGTCTTGAATGACGGTGTGAATCCACGTGATTTGCATGCGGAAATCTTGCCTTCAGGTGGTGACAAGAAACACTATCCTATCGCCTTTAACGCTCTTCCACAAATCGATGTCTTCACGGACAATGATTACACTTACGAAGAGATGAAGATGACTAAGGAAACGAAGAAAATCATGGAAGATGATAGCATCGCAGTGTCTGCAACATGTGTGCGTATTCCTGTCTTGTCTGCTCACTCTGAGTCTGTTTACATTGAAACAAAAGAAGTGGCTCCAATAGAAGAAGTGAAAGCAGCTATCGCAGCCTTCCCAGGTGCAGTTCTTGAAGATGATGTAGCTCATCAAATCTATCCACAAGCTATCAATGCTGTTGGTTCACGTGATACCTTTGTTGGTCGTATCCGTAAAGACTTAGATGCTGAAAAAGGAATCCATATGTGGGTTGTTTCAGATAACCTTCTCAAAGGTGCTGCCTGGAACTCAGTTCAGATTGCAGAAACGCTTCACGAACGTGGATTGGTTCGTCCAACAGCTGAGTTGAAATTTGAATTAAAATAGTCATATCGTTTAGGAGTTCAGATGAACTCCTTCTTTGAAATAGAGAGGTGTTTCTCATGTCTTATCAAGATTTAAAAGAGTGTAAAATCATCACGGCCTTTATTACCCCTTTCCATGAGGATGGCTCCATCAACTTTGATGCTATTCCAGCATTGATCGAGCATTTGTTGGCCCATCATACAGATGGAATTCTTCTAGCTGGAACGACTGCTGAGAGTCCAACTTTGACCCACGATGAAGAGTTGGAACTCTTTGCAGCTGTACAAAAGATTGTCAATGGACGTGTTCCTTTGATTGCAGGTGTAGGTACCAATGATACACGTGACTCGATTGAATTTGTCAAAGAAGTCGCAGACTTTGGTGGCTTCGCTGCTGGACTTGCTATCGTACCATACTACAACAAACCTTCTCAAGAAGGCATGTACCAGCACTTTAAAGCTATTGCAGATGCATCAGATTTACCTATTATCATTTATAACATTCCAGGGCGCGTGGTTGTCGAATTGACTCCAGAAACTATGCTTCGTTTGGCAGACCACCCAAATATCATCGGTGTTAAAGAATGTACCAGCTTGGCTAATATGGCTTACTTGATTGAGCACAAGCCAGAAGAGTTCTTGATTTATACAGGTGAGGATGGAGATGCCTTCCATGCTATGAACCTTGGTGCAGATGGGGTTATTTCTGTTGCCTCTCATACAAATGGGGACGAAATGCACGAAATGTTCACTGCCATTGCAGAAAGCGACATGAAGAAAGCTGCAGCTATTCAGCGTAAATTCATCCCTAAGGTCAATGCTCTCTTCTCTTATCCAAGTCCTGCACCTGTCAAGGCAGTTTTGAACTACATGGGATTTGAAGCTGGACCAACTCGTCTACCTCTCGTTCCAGCACCAGAAGAAGATGCCAAACGCATTATCAAAGTTGTTGTAGATGGCGACTACGAAGCGACTAAGGCAACTGTAACTGGTGTTTTAAGACCAGATTACTAACAAAGACAATAAAATCCATGACCGCAAGAACGATCATGGATTTTTCTTATTTTCCTAAACAGAATTGGCTAAAGAGTTGGGTAATGAGTTCATCAGGTGCGGCATCTCCAGTAATTTCTCCGAGAATTTCCCAAGTACGGGTCAAATCTACTTGAAGCAAATCAACTGGCATACCCAGTTCCAGCCCTTCGTTAACAGCTTGTAAGCTTTCGACTGCTTTTTCAATCAAGGAAATGTGACGGGCGTTGGACAAGTAAGTAGCATCTTGCTCGACCAAGCCAGCATTTTCAAAGAAGAGGTCATTAATTCGTTCTTCAATCTTATCAATGTTTTGGTTTTTAAGAACTGAAATACGGATGACATCTTCTGGAAGTTCAGAAGTTTCAATCGCTTCAGGCAGGTCAGTTTTGTTGAGAAGAATGATTCGATTAGTATACTGACTGATTTCTAAGAGTTGGCGATCTTGGGCGGTCAGTGGTTCACTGGCATTTAGCACTAGTAGCACCAAGTCAGCTTCCTTGAGGGCTTTTTTCGAACGCTCGACACCGATTTGTTCGACGATGTCATCTGTTTCCCGGATACCAGCTGTATCAATCAATTTAAGAGGAACACCATTGATATTGACGTATTCTTCGATGACATCTCGAGTAGTACCTGCGATGTCTGTTACGATGGCCTTATCTTCACGAAGGAGATTATTGAGAAGACTGGATTTCCCAACATTGGGACGGCCGATGATGGCAGTTGAAATTCCCTCACGAAGGATCTTACCGCGACGGGCTGTTCGAAGGAGATTGGTTAGCAACTGCTCAAACTCCATAGTCTTCTCGCGGACAACAGCAGTAGTGGCTTCCTCAACATCGTCATACTCAGGATAGTCAATATTGACCTCAACTTGGGCAAGTGTATTGAGGATTTCTTGGCGAGTATTATTAATGAGGTCAGAAAGAGAACCGTCCAATTGTTTGACTGCAATATTCATGGCCTTGTCTGTCTTGGCACGGATGATGTCCATCACTGCCTCGGCCTGTGTCAAGTCCACACGACCGTTTAGAAAGGCGCGTTTGGTAAATTCACCAGGTTCTGCCAACCGAGCTCCTTCACGGATAGCTAGTTGGAGAATCTCATTGGTCACCGCAATCCCACCGTGAGTGTTAATCTCGATAATATCCTCACGAGTGAAGGTCTTTGGAGACTTCATAGCTCCAACCATAACTTCGTCCATGACCTTCCCTGTCTGCGGGTCAATAATGTGACCGTAGTTGAGGGTATGGCTTGCAACCTTGCTCAAGTCTTTTCCTTTAAAAATCTTTTGCGCAATGGCAAAGCTATCTGTTCCGCTCAGGCGGACAATACCAATGGCTCCTTCACCTAGTGGAGTAGAGATAGCAGCGATGGTATCAAATTCACGTGTAATCATACTAATTCCTTTTGTATTTCTTTTCTTAGGATAGGTATCCAAGCATCTCTTCAAATTGTAACAAAATTAGACTATTTCTTCAATGGATGCTACTTGGAGATTGAAAAAGCCTAAGCAATTCTGCTTAAGCTGGATTATTTGGTGCGCATTTCCCCTTGAGGGAAGTAGGTTCCTTCTGGCATGTCGTTGATGATGACATGAACGGCTGATTGAGGGGCTCCAGTGTTGCGGACAACAGCTTCCGTTACTTCCTTAGCAAGAGCTTTCTTTTGCTCGAGCGTTCGACCTTCAAATAAATCGATGCGTACAAATGGCATAGTAGCTTCCTCCACTAGTTTTTGATTTCTTCTATTTTACCACATTTTGCCGTTTAAAGCTTCAGAAAATTATGATATACTAGAATGTAGCAAAAATTTAGAAATGGACGTGAAATAGAAGCATGGCACAGTTGTATTATCGTTATGGGACCATGAACTCTGGTAAGACGATTGAGATTCTCAAGGTGGCCTATAACTACGAGGAGCAAGGAAAGGGAGTTGTGATTATGACTTCGGCTCTGGATACACGTGACGGTGTTGGCTATGTATCTAGTCGGATTGGCATGAAACGCCCAGCCATTGCGATTGAGGAAACGACGGATATCTTCGGCTATATCCGAAACTTACCTGAAAAACCTTACTGTGTGTTGGTTGATGAGGCCCAGTTTCTCAAGCGTCACCATGTTTATGACCTTGCTCGTGTTGTGGATGAGCTAGACATACCTGTCATGGCTTTTGGTTTGAAAAATGACTTCCGTAATGAATTGTTCGAAGGTTCCAAATATCTCTTGCTCTTAGCAGACAAGATTGACGAAATCAAGACCATCTGTCAGTACTGTAAGAAAAAGGCGACTATGGTATTGCGTACGCAGGATGGTGTGCCAGTCTATGATGGTGAACAAATTCAAATAGGTGGCAATGAAACCTATATCTCAGTCTGCCGAAAACATTATTTTGCGCCAATGATAACATCTAACAAGGAGCACAACTATGACAATTGAACTAAGAGATGTTACAATGGAAAATTATTTTGATGTTTTGAATTTGGATGTCAAGGAATATCAAAAACAATTCATTGCGACCAACGCAATTAGTTTAGCTGAAGCATATGTCTACACTAAAAATGGAAATTTTGTAGCTCCATTGGCAGTTTATGATAATGATGCAATTATAGGTTTTGTGATGATAGCTTATGATAAAAAGATCGGAATTAGTAGTGGAAATTATTTACTATTTCGTTTTATGATTGATAAGAATTTTCAAAACCAAGGATATTTTAAACCAATTATGGATAAAGTGCTAGACTATGTTCGGACAGCGCCGGTAGGTTTAGGCAATAAACTTTGGTTGTCTTATGAACCAGAAAATGAACATGCAAGATCTTGTTACCTCAGTTATGGATTTAAAGAAACTGGGGAAATATTTGAGAACGAAGTAGTAGCAATCTATGATTTAACAATTGAGAAATAAGGAGAAAAAATGAACATCTATGATCAACTACAAGCTGTAGAAGACCGTTATGAAGAATTAGGAGAATTGCTGAGTGACCCTGATGTGGTATCTGATACCAAACGTTTCATGGAATTGTCCAAAGAAGAGGCTTCTACTCGTGACACCGTAACTGCCTACCGTGAGTACAAACAAGTCCTTCAAAATATCGTCGATGCCGAAGAGATGATTAAAGAATCAGGCGGAGATGCGGACTTGGAAGAAATGGCCAAGCAAGAGCTCAAAGATGCCAAGGCTGAAAAAGAAGAATACGAAGAAAAACTCAAAATTTTGCTCCTTCCAAAGGATCCAAACGATGACAAGAACATCATCCTTGAAATCCGTGGAGCAGCTGGTGGAGATGAAGCAGCACTTTTTGCTGGAGACCTTCTAACCATGTACCAAAAGTATGCAGAAACCCAAGGATGGCGCTTTGAAGTCATGGAAGCTTCTATGAACGGTGTCGGTGGTTTCAAAGAAGTGGTTGCCATGGTTTCGGGTCAGTCTGTATATTCTAAGCTTAAGTATGAATCAGGTGCCCACCGTGTGCAACGTGTCCCTGTGACAGAAAGCCAAGGCCGTGTTCATACCTCAACTGCCACAGTCCTTGTCATGCCTGAAGTGGAAGAAGTAGAATACGATATTGATCCAAAAGACCTTCGTGTTGACATTTACCACGCATCTGGTGCTGGTGGACAGAACGTCAATAAGGTTGCAACTGCCGTGCGTATCGTTCATTTGCCAACCAATATCAAGGTTGAAATGCAGGAAGAACGTACCCAGCAGAAAAACCGTGAGAAGGCCATGAAAATCATCCGTGCGCGTGTTGCTGACCACTTTGCACAAATTGCACAAGATGAACAAGACGCTGAACGTAAGTCTACTATCGGTACTGGGGATCGTTCTGAACGTATCCGTACTTATAACTTCCCACAAAACCGTGTCACAGACCACCGTATTGGCTTGACCCTCCAAAAACTAGATACCATTTTGTCTGGTAAATTAGATGAAGTTGTGGATGCCTTGGTGCTCTATGACCAAACACAAAAATTAGAAGAATTAAACAAATAATGAAATTAGCTCAATTATTTTCAGATTTTGAAGTAGAGTTGATAAGACAAGGAGAGGAAGCTGAAAGCCTCTCTTTTGTCTATCGTAGCCTGAAAAATCTCTCTTTTACGGACTTTGTTTTTACCCTTCAACAGGAAGTAACGGAAGAGGAAGAAGTTTTTGTTAAAGGAATTTTCCAGCAGTTAGCAACTCACAAACCAGCTCAGTATATCATCGGACAGGCAGATTTCTTTGGAATGCAGTTAAAAGTGGATGAGCGAGTTTTGATTCCTCGTCCAGAAACAGAAGAGTTGGTGGAACTTATCCTCACAGAAAATCCTGAGGAAAGTCTTAATATTCTAGATATCGGGACTGGAAGTGGTGCCATAGCTCTTGCATTAGCAAAAAACAGACCAGATTGGTCAGTAACAGCAGCAGATATTTCCCAAGCCGCCTTAGAGCTTGCATCAGAGAATGCTAAAAATCAAAATCTTAATATATTTTTTAAAAAATCTGATTGTTTTGCAGAAATTTCTGAAAAATATGATATAATTGTATCCAATCCACCCTATATCTCTCGTGAAGATGAGTCAGAGGTTGGTTTGAATGTTTTGCATTCAGAACCTCATCTAGCTCTCTTTGCAGATGAGGATGGCCTAGCTATTTACCGCAGAATTGCGGAAGATGCAAAAGACTATCTCACAGATGGTGGTAAGATTTACCTTGAAATTGGATACAAGCAAGGTCAAAGTGTTCCTGCGCTTTTTAGGAAACATCTTCCTGAAAAACGAATACGAACACTCAAGGACCAATTTGGTCAAGATAGGATGGTTGTAGTTGATGATGGACAGGATTAGACAAGAGTTGTCAAAGGGCGGAGCTGTTGTTTTGCCTACAGAGACAGTTTATGGTCTCTTTGCTAAGGCCTTAGACGAAAAAGCTGTCGACCATGTTTACCAACTCAAACGTCGTCCTAGAGATAAGGCACTCAATCTTAATGTCGCTTCTCTAGAGGACATCTTGCACTTTTCAAAGAATCAGCCAACTTATCTAGAAAAAATTGTAGAGGCCTTTTTACCGGGTCCCTTGACCATTATCCTCGAAGCCAATGACCGAGTTCCCTATTGGGTCAATTCTGGTCTTTCAACGGTGGGATTTCGGATGCCGAGTTATCCCATTACACTGGATTTGATTCGAGAGACAGGACCCTTGATTGGGCCGTCTGCCAATATCTCGGGTCAGGCGAGTGGAGTGACCTTTGCTCAAATTCTAGAGGATTTTGACCAAGAGGTTTTGGGTCTGGAGGACGATGCTTCTTTAACTGGACAGGATTCGACGATTTTGGATTTGTCTGGAGATAAGGTGAAAATCTTACGCCAGGGGGCGATTAAGCGAGAAGACATTCTTGCTCAGTTGCCAGAGATTTCTTTTGAGGAGGAGTGAGATGCTAAGAGATTTGCAAGAAACAGATGTGAATGCTATATGTGAGATTAACCAAGAGGCTTTGGGCTATTCTTTTAGTCCAGAGGAAACAGCTAGTCAACTAGCTAGATTATCTCAGGATTCACATCATTTCCTACTTGGTTATGAGGATGCAGTTAGTCATATCCTACTTGGATATGTCCATGCTGAAGTTTATGAATCCCTCTATTCCAAAGCAGGATTTAATATCTTAGGCTTAGCGGTTTCACCTCAAGCACAAGGGCAAGGTATCGGTAAAAGCTTACTGCAAGGGTTGGATCAAGAAGCAAAAAGACGGGGTTATGGGTTTATCCGCTTAAACTCTGCTGATCATCGTCTGGGAGCTCATGCATTTTATGAAAAAGTTGGTTATACTTGTGATAAAGTGCAGAAACGGTTTATTCGCATCTTTTAGTATATTTTCTTAAACTAAAGGACCAGTCACACTATAAAGGAGAAGACCTATGATTTTTGATAAAGACGATTTTAAAGCATACGATGCTGATCTCTGGAATGCTATTGCCAAAGAAGAAGAACGCCAACAAAATAATATCGAGTTGATTGCTTCGGAAAACGTGGTTTCCAAGGCTGTTATGGCAGCTCAAGGGTCTATCTTGACAAACAAATATGCCGAGGGTTACCCAGGACGTCGTTATTATGGTGGAACTGATGTAGTAGACGTGGTAGAAACTCTAGCTATTGAACGTGCAAAAGAAATTTTCGGTGCTAAATTCGCCAATGTCCAACCTCACTCAGGAAGCCAAGCCAACTGTGCAGCATATATGGCTTTGATTGAGCCTGGTGACACTGTAATGGGAATGGATTTGGCAGCAGGTGGACACTTGACCCACGGAGCTCCAGTTAGCTTCTCTGGTCAAACCTACAACTTTGTTTCTTACAGTGTTGATCCTGAAACGGAACTCTTGGACTTTGATGCAATCTTGAAACAAGCCCAAGAAGTAAAACCAAAATTGATCGTAGCAGGTGCTTCAGCCTATTCTCAAATTATCGACTTCTCAAAATTCCGTGAAATTGCTGATGCTGTTGGGGCTAAGCTTATGGTCGATATGGCGCATATCGCTGGCTTGGTTGCAGCTGGTCTTCACCCAAGTCCAGTGCCATACGCTCATATCACTACAACAACGACCCACAAAACTCTTCGTGGACCACGTGGTGGTTTGATTTTGACAAATGATGAAGACCTAGCTAAGAAAATCAACTCAGCTATTTTCCCTGGTATTCAGGGTGGTCCTTTGGAGCATGTTGTCGCTGCTAAGGCTGTTTCCTTCAAAGAAGTTTTGGACCCAGCCTTCAAGGAATATGCTGCTAATGTCATCAAAAACAGCAAGGCTATGGTTGAAGTTTTCTTGCAAGACCCTGATTTCCGTATCATTTCTGGTGGTACTGAAAATCACCTCTTCCTTGTTGATGTGACTAAGGTTGTTGAAAACGGAAAAGTGGCTCAAAACTTGCTGGATGAGGTTAATATTACCCTAAATAAAAACTCAATCCCATACGAAACTTTGTCACCATTCAAGACAAGTGGGATTCGTATCGGAGCAGCAGCCATCACTGCACGTGGATTTGGTGAAAAAGAAAGCCGTAAAGTTGCTGAACTCATCATTAAAACCCTTAAGAATGCAGAAAATGAGGCTGTCTTAGAAGAAGTGAGAAGTGAAGTCAAAGCGTTGACAGATGCCTTCCCACTATACGAGGACTAATACTTTTATGGACATTTATATTAAGAAAGCTATTATCCATCAGTTCAGCCCAGAAGATACCGAGCTGTTCTTAGCGGATAAGTTTCTCAATATTACTCCAAAAATCGAGGAATACTTGCGTAAAAAGATTGAACGCGTGTATTCGGATGAAGCTAAGACTGGGATTTTCGAAGAAGAAAATCCCTTCTTCAATCACATCACAGATGATTTGTTGGAGACATCAGTAACCCTGGCTAATCTCTGGAAAGAGGAGTTCAGCATTTCAGAAAATCTCAAGACCAATGACTTGGTTTTTGTTGAGTTTTCTAAAGAAGGCGTGGAACATTTCGCTTTCTTGCGAATTGCTCTACGGGAAACCTTGACCCACCTTGGAGGAGAAGTTGATAATCCAATCAAGCTGACTCAGAATAACCTGCCGGGATTTGGAACGGGGGCTGATGAGGCCTTGGTCGTCAATCTTCAAAGCCGCAAGTACCACCTCATCGAGAAACGAATCAAGTACAATGGAAGTTTTTTGAACTACTTTTCAGAAAATCTTCTTGCTGTTGCTCCTAAGATTTCTCCCAAGAAATCCATCAAGGAACTGGAAAAAACGGCTCAGAGAATTGCAGAGTCCTTTAACACAGATGATTTTCAATTCCAATCCAAGGTCAAATCAGCGATTTTCAACAATCTTGAAGAAAGCAATGAACTGTCACCTGAAAAATTGGCTAATGACCTTTTTGACAACAATCTGACAGCTCGCTTGAGCTTTATCGACCAAGTCAAGGAAGCTGTACCAGAACCAGTCCAGTTTGATGAAATTGATGCCAGTCGCCAATTAAAGAAATTTGAAAACCAAAAACTTTCCTTGTCAAATGGAATTGAGCTCATCGTTCCCAATAACGTCTATCAAGATGCGGAATCGGTCGAGTTTATCCAAAATGACAATGGAACCTATTCTATCTTAATCAAAAATATCGAGGATATTCAAAGTAAATAATGTTTAAATTTATAAGAAGAGTGCTTGTGCTAGCAGTCTTCCTTTTTGCAGGATACAAAGCTTATCATATCCATCAGGATGTTAAACAAGTCATGACCTACCAACCCATGGTGCGAGAAATCTTGAGCGAAAGAGATACTCCAGCCAATGAAGAGTTGGTGCTCGCCATGATTTATACCGAAACGAAGGGTAAAGAGCGAGATGTCATGCAGTCTAGTGAGTCTGCTAGTGGCGCTACCAATACTATCAAAGACGATGCTTCTAGTATTCGCCAAGGGGTTCAGACTCTAACCGATAACCTCTATTTGGCACAGAGCAAAGGAGTAGATGTCTGGACCGCCGTTCAAGCCTATAATTTTGGACCTGCCTATATCGACTTTATTGCTCAGAATGGTAAGGAAAATACTTTGGCCCTAGCCAAACGTTACTCCCGAGAAACGGTCGCTCCAATTCTTGGTAATACTACAGGGAAGACCTACACCTATATTAACCCTATTTCTATCTTTCACGGTGCCGAACTCTATGAAAATGGTGGAAATTATTACTACTCGAGACAGGTTCGCTTTAATCTCTATATTATGAAATTCTTTAATTTCTTCTAAACATCTGGTTTGACCAGGTGTTTTTCACTATAAGCTTTTTTTAAGATTGTTTTATTACCCTAGAAAGGTAAAGGAGGGAATACCCCATGAGAAAGAAATTCTTTCTAACAAGTGCTGCAATATTGTGGGCCGCAACAGCTATGACGAGCGTCCACGCAGCAACTGATGTTCAAAAAGTAATCGATGAAACCTATGTACAACCTGAATATGTTCTAGGTTCTTCTCTATCTGAAGACCAGAAAAATCAAACTCTTAGCAAACTTGGCTATGACGCATCAAAAGACACCAAAGATATCAAAACTATGACACCTGATATCTATTCGAAAATTATGAATGTTGCTAATGATGCTAGCCTACAGCTCTATTCGTCAGCTAAGATTCAAAAGCTGGGGGATAAGTCGCCTCTAGAAGTCAAGATTGAAACGCCTGAAAATATCACCAAGGTAACGCAGGATATGTATCGTAATGCAGCAGTGACCCTGGGAGTTGAGCATGCCAAAATCACAGTTGCAGCTCCTATACCAGTTACAGGTGAGAGCGCCCTAGCTGGGATTTACTACTCGTTAGAGGCCAATGGTGCTAAAGTACCGCAAGCCAATAAAGACCTAGCCCAAGAAGAACTAAAAGCCTTGTCCGATATCAATGCTGAAAACAAGGACAAGTCAGGTTATGATGCCAATAAGCTCAATGCGGCTATGACAGATATCAAGGCAGGACTAGCTAAAGCTAAAGAAAGCAAGGGAAATCTGACAGAAGAAGATGTTCGCAAAATTGTAGAAGACACACTAAAAAACTACAAACTCGATCAGGTTATAACAGGAAACCAGGTCAATATCATCATCAATTTTGCCCTCAATCTCTCAAAGAGTGACATTTTGAACAATGCTGATTTCACTAAAACCCTAAATGAACTCAAGGAAAGCATTGTCTCTCAAGCTGGAGATAGCTTTAAAAATATCAACCTCAACTTTGATGCCAATAAAGCGCTAGAAGACGGGGGCAATTTCTTTAGCTCCCTTTGGCAAGCGATTGTCAACTTCTTCAAGAGTTTTGGTGCTTAGGTCATTTCATGATATAATAGATGGTAACAGAAATGTTGCCGTCTTTTTTTGTCGGCCGATAGAAAGTGAAAAATATGCTAAAGAAAAATGATATTGTAGAAGTTGAAATTGTTGATTTGACCCATGAAGGTGCTGGGGTTGCTAAGATAGAAGGTTTGGTTTTCTTTGTAGAAAATGCTCTACCAACTGAGAAAATCCTCATGCGAGTCCTTAAAGTCAATAAAAAAATTGGCTATGGGAAAGTTGAAGAATACCTTACTTACTCTCCACATCGTAACCAAGATCTTGACCTAGCTTATCTACGCTCAGGTATCGCTGATTTGGGGCATCTTGCCTATCCAGAGCAGCTCAAGTTTAAAACCAAGCAAGTCAAAGACAGTCTCTACAAGATTGCTGATATTAGAGATGTAGAGGTTGCTGAAACACTTGGTATGGAGAATCCTGTCAAGTATCGAAATAAGGCACAGGTGCCCGTTCGTCGAGTGAATGGTATCTTGGAAACTGGATTTTTCCGTAAAAATTCGCATGACCTCATGCCTCTTGAAGATTTCTTCATCCAGGATCCTGTCATTGACCAAGTTGTGGTAGTTCTTCGAGATTTGCTTCGTCGCTATGATTTGAAACCTTATGATGAAAAGGAACAGTCTGGATTGATTCGGAACCTTGTGGTGCGTCGCGGGCACTATTCCGGACAAATCATGGTTATCTTAGTGACTACACGTCCTAAAGTTTTCCGAGTGGAGCAGTTGATTGAACACCTTATCAAGCAGTTCCCGGAGATTGTGTCTGTCATGCAAAATATCAACGACCAGAATACCAATGCGATTTTTGGCAAGGAGTGGAAGACTCTTTATGGTCAAGACTATATTACGGACCAGATGTTGGGAAATGACTTTCAAATATCCGGGCCAGCCTTTTACCAGGTCAATACAGAAATGGCAGAGAAACTTTATCAAACAGCTATTGACTTTGCGGAGTTAAGAGAAGATGATGTGGTGATTGACGCTTATTCTGGGATTGGAACGATTGGATTATCCGTTGCCAAGCATGTCAAAGAAGTCTACGGTGTTGAAGTGATTCCAGAAGCAGTAGAGAATAGCCAGAAGAATGCTACCTTGAATAATATCACTAATGCACACTATGTCTGTGACACAGCTGAAAATGCCATGAGGAATTGGCTCAAGGAAGGTATCCAACCAACCGTTATCTTGGTTGACCCACCACGCAAGGGATTGACCGAAAGCTTTATCAAAGCAAGTAGCCAAATTGGGGCTGACCGCATCGCCTATATCTCCTGTAATGTCGCAACCATGGCGCGTGATATCAAACTCTACCAAGAATTGGGTTATGAATTGAAGGAAGTCCAGCCGGTGGATCTTTTTCCTCAAACGCATCATGTTGAGTGTGTAGCTTTGCTGGTAAAAGCCTAGAAACCTTGGAATGAAAGGGGTTAAGAAATGCCTTGATTGTAAGGCTTTTTCTTATGCGCTGGGGAAGTATCAGATTGAGAGCAGCAGTTGAGTGTCTTGTTCCGATAGGTGGTGTTACTGAGTTTTTATTTCCAATTACACATAGGGGACACATTCATTTCCAATGAGCATGGCTTTATGGGAATTAATGTGTTCCCTCTTATATATGAAACTTAGGCAAGATTTGGTCTTGTGGAAATTTGCAGATGTTGTTGATGAATTTCTTAACATAGTTTGAGTTTTAATTTTTAGAAGATTAATTAGACAGCTCAAGAATATAGATCTGATGTGGTAACTAAGTTTAAAAAGCTAGATCAAGGAGCAAATCTTCTCCATATGCACTATGCTAAGCAGATGTATCAGATAGTAGATTTAGATAAATTTGGTGGAGCTATCATGAATCAAGTTCTCGACCACCTCAGTATTTCAGAAGTTGGACAAATTGTAGTAACTTTCCTTGAAGAAACTGAGGCAGATTTATAAGAGACTGTGACTGGGAAGTTGCAGTATTTTTAGGGTTTTAATGGTATAATGAGATTATAAATATGAATATTGTTTAAATTCTCTGGAGGACGCATAATGTTGAATTTAGTAAAAGGTCACCGAGTTTGCTTGGTAGAAAATCTGTTTGAATCATTTACAAAGTTAACTGAACATCATTTGATGGCGAATGTACACGCAGAAAAAATATTAGAGGTTTTTCAACACTTTATTGCGATTCATGACGAGCCCTTGTTTTTTATTTTGGAATTGCCTGTCAGTATTGATAGAGAAAAAGTGATAGCAAAGAATATTATCAAGGAATCCCATAAGGATGTTTATTATATTGATGGTTGTTCAAGAGAAGAATGCCTAGCACTGTTGATTAGACACGGTAATTTGCTTGTTAATGATGGACTAAGTAAGTTTGGATTTGGTGGGCACCAAAGTCATGATGAGATTATGCTTGATAGCTATAATGTTTTGACAATTTATAGTAAAGAACTATCGAAGTTTAATGATTTTTTTGAACCTCATAATATTCAATTTGTAGAAGAGCTAGTAACAGCTTGGGAAACTTTTTCTGAGACCTCACCAGGAATCTCCGAAAGCTATGAAAGTAATGGAAAAACTGTTTATGATTTGCCTATAGAATTAGCTGAATGGGGAATATATTTAGCTGAAACTCGAACAGAATAGGTATATCTATAGATTAGAAAGAGAATATTTTAATTCTCTAATACCCGAAATTTAACTTGAGTCAATTTATAGAAGGAAAAGCTAGATATAAGCACATGTTGATGTGTAAGTATTTCTCGTGAATGATAAAGGATAGGGTATAATTCATTACACTTTTTTTCGATAAATAATGTTAGACTGTAACTTTTATGTTGCAGTTTTTCAATTTAGACATGGTATAATTAAAATAATAAAATAAAGAGGATTTTTTATGAGTAAAGAACTGGTATTCCAAAGTGTAGAATCACTACAACAAGTTGTAAACGTAATTAATGAGGCAGCGGCAGCTCTTAATGATAAAACACGTACAATAAGAGAGAGTCCAATTCCAGAAGTGTTAGCTGGTGCATTGGGGGCAGGTATTGGTGGGATAGGTTCATTTGCTGCTCTTTATGGTTTAGGTACTGTAGGGTTATCAGCGGCTGGTATTACTTCTGGTCTTGCAGCTATTGGCAGTGTCGTTGGAGGTGGTATGGTAGCTGGAGTGTTTGTAATGGCTGCTCCAGTCGTTGTATTGGCTGGAGGTGGTATACTATTAGCTTCTAATCTAAAAAATAAACAACTTAAACAGGAAAAAGAACGATTATATAAAGAAGCTTTGAAAAAACATGAAGCTATTATACAAGCTCTGAAAACTGAGGCAGATGCTGATAAGGAACGGCTAGATTATCTACAGAGTTTAAATATCCTCCTAACTCAAGCAATTAAGGATTTGAAAAATGATTTAGGTGACTAACAATGAGTAAATTCATTTATTCTGATGAAGAACAAAAATTCAATAATATTTTAACTTATCAAACAAAAGAGTTAGATTTAATAAACAGACCTGAGATGTCTATTGCAGAAGAACGTATAGTGGAAAGTGAAAAATTATTGAGAGAGCTAGGCTATACTCTGACTGATTTACCAATAATAGATACCAAAACTAAAAAACAAACTATCGTTGTACCTAAATGGGAAGACTTAGTAATAAAAGCGGAGTGCGAAGTTGGTTCAATGAATAAACTAGATGCACTCTTCACAAAAGAAGAATTGGAACTTAATCAAACAATTATTCAATCATTGCAGGATGATTTTAACAACATTCATAAACTTGATAAAATTGATATATCGATTTGTGCAGGAGCTGGTATATTAGCAGCGATTATTGATATTCTTTTAATTGGAATACCTAAAAAAACTCCGCATGGTTTAAAAGGTGGTCCCTTATCTAATTATGTAAGAGATTGGTTCAATCAACGATTCCCTGAAGAAGAAATGGAAAAGTTGGCAAATTCAAAGGTCAGTAAAGTCCCTTTTGATGCTCAAGATAATCGTCATACTAAAGTAAATGTTAATGGACTATCTACATATTATCATAGATTGTTATCTCTTGGACATGATCCACTTCTTGGTTTAGTAATTGGTGTATGTGATATTCTAAATGGTAAGATGACTACCATTGATAAAACTGGGAAAATAGTTTCTCAATTTATGGAGAATTACACAGATCGAAAAGAAAGTGATATTTTTGTAGCAATAGCAAAGCAGATAATTCATTTTAAATCTGATATTACAACATCAATGGGATTACCTGCACCATTGATGGGATTATTTAATTTGCTTCAGTTTGGAAAAATTGGTGACGAGGATCAAACAATAGCAGAAATCGTACAAGGAATGTATTACGAAGGTTATGATTTCATTCATTTTAGTAGTATGGCTATTTCTACAATGATTACTGAAGTTATAATCAGAATTGGGTACGCACTTAAGAAAATCAACGAAGAACATTCAATAAAAGATTCTATTCCTTTTTCGTTGGATAGAGAAAAACATCCAAAATTACATACGATGCTATTTATTGGACACTCTATAGCTACATCCGCTAATGCAGGGAAAATCTACTTTACAAAAAATCCTATGACGATAAATTACTCACAATGGATTACTTTTGCAAAGTATTCTTACTCTCAATTAAAGTGGGTGCTTATTGAGAAATCCGAATTGAGAGCATCATATGTTTCGGATAAGATTTATAAGGAAATTCAGGAAGTTTATGAAAAAGTAAATCTTACCTTTAATAACTTCAGTAATGATAGGGTAGTTATATTTGATTAAATTAATAAACTTAGATAAAAGGAAAACAATGAAAAAGAGTCTATACATTCTATTGTCAATGATTCCTACATATGGAACATTTTTAAAATTTCCAAGTAAAGGTGAAATGAGATTATGTAACTTACTGTATCAAGATTTATTAGATGAAGGAATTAATCCTAATGATATATTCTTACTTCTTGAAAAAAATATCCTGGTGAAGTAGTTACAAGAGAACGTTTCTACAAAGGTTATATAGAAATACTGGAATCTTTGAACAAAGAGTAATAAGGGAAAGATTTTCTGTTATAGATATAATATTAGATAAGTTGTAGAATTCATAGCAGAATGGCGTTGTTTTGTGTTAGATGGTCAAGTATTAGATGTTCGACCCTATACAGGTGAATATCATGCAAAATTTGATCCTAGTGTAGTTGATGAAGTGATATCATGTTGGAAAGATGCGCCTATAGCTTATGGGCTAGAAATAGGTGTTACTCGTGATGGAAGAACATTTGTTGTTGAAGTAAATGATGGTTATGCATTGGAAAATTATGGCCTATCTCCTTTAAACTCAATCAATTTTCATAAAGCTATATGGAAAGAAATGGTAAAACCTTATTTTGAAAAAAACGATGTCTTTACTATGCATGAAAATGAAAATATAAGTTTCTAAAAGGAACAGAAGTAGATCTGTGTGTAACTATACCTAGTAAGTCACTGTTTTTTATTAGTGTTTGACAAAAGAATTTTTTAGTTATCAGACATGTGTACACGGGAATTATTTTTAAAAACCGGAAAAATTACTAAATAATGTTGATATTGTTTCTTCTTTATGATATATTTGCATTATTAAAGAAAAGAGATGCGATAAACCAATTTTATTAATCCAAAAAGCAAATATAACTAAAATAATCTTATCTTTGAATTAAAATCCGGCATGACACTTGAATTAAAGAGATAATTGAACAAGAACTACGATACGGACACCTTGCAGCAATGCAGGGTGTTTTTCTTATTCATAAAAAATTTACAAGCGAAAAATGTAGAAATATTGAATTTATAAAGCAAATGGTTTATACTAAGCTATATGAAGGTGAAATGAATATATAAATATATTGTGGGGAATGATAATGGGATTTGTAAATGAAAATCTAACATATAGAGATGTTTTTGAATTTGATATTGATTTAATGAACTGTATTTTGAATAAATACGAAGATAGCGAAAAAGCTTGGGAAGTATTTTATGAATTTTATAAAGACCCTGATGGATACCCTTTGGAATCTCACAAGTATAAAACTGTCGATGGTGTGAAATGTACTTGTGATGCTTTGTTATCTGTAAAACGAATAAAGGAACATGAAGGTTTTAATTCTAATTTTGTAGAAACATTTAAGAATTATCGTAGTAAACCGATTTTTTTCTTTCCTTGTGAAATGGGAGGATTAAACACGTCAAGATACTATAAGTTTTATGACCGGATAGACCATATGTTATTTGATTTGAAAAGAAAATGTGAAGGTAAAACTGATTGTAGATTAGAAAATATTTATACTAAAGCTGGAACTGCAAAATGGCTGGAACACTTTGCGTACGATTTTAATAAAATAGTTGAATGGTACGGATTAGAAAATTCCTTTGTAAGAAAAGAAAATGGAAAATATAGAGTCTTCGATTTGGAAAAAAATGATGGTACATACATAGACAATTATAGTGCTTCTTATTCAAAATCATGGACAGAAGCTTACTATAACAATATAAAAAACAGAATTGATAATTGGATCGAGAAACAATTATAAATGCTTTATTAGTTAAGTGGATGTAGGTCAGCACGTGAAAACATCCGATATGATTAAAGAGTTATGTAATAAAAAGAATATAAGTATATCTGAACTTGCCAGAAGGATTGGACAGACTCCTCAGTACTTTGGAAAGAAACTTAAAAGGGATACGGTTTCACTTGAGGAAATGAAACAGATAGGGGATGTGTTGGAAGTTACATTTGAGCAATCTTTTATTCTGCCTGATGGTGAACAGATAAAAACAAGTAACGAAAGTGAATGTTAGGAGGCAGGAATAATGGCTAATGAACTTCAACCACTATCTCTGTTATTTCAAAACAGATTATTCAGAATACCAGATTATCAGAGAGGGTACGCATGGCAGCAGTCACAGCTTGCGGATTTCTGGGATGATCTAATTAATTTGCAGGACGGTAGATATCATTACACGGGCTTACTGTCTCTAAAAAATCTGAAATCGTCCGAGACAACATCATGGGGTAGTGACCTGTGGATGGTGTCGAAAGGATATAAACCTTGCCACATTGTTGATGGACAGCAGAGACTTACCAGCTTTGTCATTCTTCTAAATGAAATCGTAAAGTACTCCAGAACCTTAAAGGAAAATGAAGGTTTATCTGACCGAGACATTGTACTTGGATACGAAACATTAGAGGATGTCATTTCCAAGTATATCTGTCAGCACAGACCACCGAATAAACAGATTACTACATACCTGTTCGGCTATGAGGTGGATAATCCAAGTTCCGATTATCTGCAGTATAGAATTTTCAATGAACCATATTCTGGGACTGTAAATGAAACGTACTATACAAGAAATCTTAAATTTGCAAAGAACTTCTTTAGAGAAAACCTGGTTGCTCTTTACGAGAACGAAGGAATGGATGGCATCAATGAACTGTATCTGAAATTAACTCAGAGATTGATGTTCAACATCCATGAAATCGATGATGATTATGACGTGTTTGTTGCTTTTGAAACCATGAACAATCGTGGTAAGAAACTTACGAATTTGGAACTGCTGAAGAATCGTTTGATATATCTGACAACACTTTATGCTGATGACAAGTTCGATAAGATGGACAAGGATAATCTTCGTAAACAGATCAACGATACGTGGAAGGAAGTTTATTATCAGCTTGGAAGAAATGAAAAGACTCCTCTTTCTGATGATGAGTTTTTAAGAGCACATTGGATAGCTTACTTTGCCTATTCTAGAAGAAAAGGTGATGATTACATCCACTTCTTATTAAATAAGTTCTCAGTAAAGAATATTTTTGAAAAGAAGACCGTTGTTGTATCAGGCGAATTTCCGGCAGTTGTTGGGGATAGTGAGTATGACCCTGATGTTGATATTGAGGACGAACCTGGCGAAGCAGATACCGTTGAGGTTTCTAAATTAGAACCATCAGAGATTTTGAACTATGTATACAGCCTTAAGGACATGGTGAAGTATTGGTATGATACCTTCTTCCCAATGCAGAGCGATAACCTTACTGATGATGAAAAGGTATGGGTTGACCGTTTGAATCGTATAGGAATCGGACACTTTAGGCCTTTAATAATGACAGTGATTGGTCGAAGGGACTTGCCGCCGGAGAAAAGAATCGAACTGTTTACAGCGGTTGAGAGATTCATCTTTATCTGTTTCCGTCTTGGTTACTTTAATGCCACATTCAGAAGCAGTGAGTATTATCGTGCTGCAAGAAGCATTTACCTGAAGGAAATGGACATTGATAATTTGATTAATGATATCAATGATACTACGGAAGCTAATATCGAGTATGCACTTCCAAACTTTATAACAAAGATTGAAAAGCACTTTGACAATAAGGGCGGTTTCTATTATTGGAATTCCATCAAATACTTCTTATATGAATATGAGTATCAACTTGCCAAGAAGAATAACCTGGATAAGGTAAGCTGGGAGATGTTTACAAAGACGGAAAAGGATAAGGTTTCTATTGAACATATCCTTCCACAGACTCCATCAAAATACTACTGGCGTAATCAGTTCCGCCAGTTTAGTAGTGAAGAGATTGATTTTCTGTCCGGTGCTCTTGGAAATCTTCTTCCTCTTTCACAGAGTATCAATTCTGCATTGCAGAATGACAGCTTTGAAGATAAGAAGACATCCAAGAATGGAGGACGAAGAGGATATCAGAATGGATCGCATTCCGAAATTGAAGTGGCACAGGAGATTGACTGGACAGCAGGTAATATCTATAAAAGAAGTAAAAAACTTCTGGAGTTTATGGAAAATCGATGGAAGTTCAGTTTTACCTCACAGCAGATGGATAAACTTATATATGTTACATGGGTAAACGATGGAAGAGCAATTCCAGCCTCGCTGCCTGAAGAAAAGGAAAAACCTGCTGAGTCATCTAAAAAGGAAAAACAGGTGACAAAACCTGTGGGTGATCTGGGTGAACTTCAGCTTCAATTTTGGGCAAACTTTGTGGATTACTGCAAGTCAGATGGTCGAGATAACGATATTGCACTTAGAAAACCGTTAGCACAGAACTGGTATGATGTCCCTGTGAATGGAGCAGATTATCATCTTTCGTATACAGTGACACGAAGTAAGTACCTCACTTTACTGATCTATGCCTATACCAAGAATGCATTTGAAAGATTGGAAAGTAAGAAGAGTGAGATAGAAGAAATCTTCGGTGACAAGCTAGACTGGTATTCCAGCCGGGAAGGCAGCGAGGCAAAACGCATCATTTACAAGCGTGAGGCTGATGTGTTCAACCCATCAAAGCAGGAGGAATATTTCTCCTGGATGGTCGATAAATGTGATGAACTCAGTAATGCACTTGTTCAGGTCGGTGAAATGGACGAAGAGCCAGTAGAAAAGGATAAATTTTCAAAACTGAAACAGTACCTCGAAGAATGTGGAAAGACTGAACTTACATTATCCTTCGCAGATATTGAGTGCATTGTTGGATGTACTCTCTGCAAGTCAGCATATAATTATTCAGCTTACTGGGCACCGTCACCGACACACACGATGCCAAATACAATCCTTGCAGCGGGTTATAAGGTTGCATCAGTAGACTTAATAGGAAAGTCATTGATGCTGCAGAGACAATAGAAAAATCGCATTAACGAAGATTCGCAAAATTTACAAGGTTTATTATGAAGGAGGTAATCATAGTGAATGAATTTAATGAATTTGTTCGTGAGATTTTTTCTGCAGCAGGTGATATTGTCATAAGATCCATGATGGGCGGCTACCTTATATATTTTAACGGTAAGCTGATAGGTGACATTTGCGATAATGAACTATTTTTAAAGAGAACGCCGACATCGGACAAACTTCTTGCAGACTCAGAATTGCGTTATCCGTATGAGGGTTCAAAGACATTGATGTATGCATTCGACAGATTTGAGGATATGGATTTGATTACTGAACTACTGAAAGGTATGTATGCGGAACTGCCAGAAAAGAAACCCAAGAAAGCTAAATGAGACAAACAAGCTTCAGTTTGTTGAATTTAGCAAGGTACAAGTTTTTATGAGATGAAGCCTATAAAATTTGTACGGATACTGTAGGGTAAGAAAAGAAAAAAATTTTCATTCTAAAGTTTAAGTTTAAACATTAACTCTATCCCTTTCGTTCTATAATATAGAAGTTTACTAGCACCACACGTCGAGTGTGTGAGTTTGTTAGTGAAACGTAGTTAATACTCAAAAGGTTCCCCGAACCTTTTGAGTTCCACAAACGCATCATGTTGAGGCGGTATCACTGCTTGTACGAGCTGAGGCATCAGCGAAGTAGAAGTAGATGCTCTGCCCATGGGATAGGACTCGTAGAATGAGGAGGGAAACCGACGAAATGATACGGTAAGTCCGAACCGCTGAGTGTGTAGCTCTGCTCGTCCGATCTGAGACAGTCGAAAAGTAGAAAGGGATGGTATTGGTATCAATCAATGAGTAACAAAGTAACAGCGTGATTCGAAACATTTGCTTGTAATTTGCGGAGGAACATCAATATGGATGGAATAACAAAAGGTTCTATAAAAACGGCTAAACTAATAAAACAATTATGGCCCCAATTGACCGATAAAGAAGCTATTGATGAAGTTAAAAAATATACGAATGACAAAAATACTGCAATCTTTACTGAAGTTGAAGGTGACACAATTGTAGGTCTAGCACTATGTTCACTCAGATTTGATTATGTTGAAGGTTGTAAATATAGTCCTGTTGGATTCTTAGAAGGGATTATTGTCGACGAGGAATATCGTTTAAAGGATATTGCTAAAAATCTCTGTACAAAATGTGAGGAATGGGCGAAAAATAAAGGATGTAAGGAATTTGCAAGTGACTGTACTTTAACGAATACGGATTCTATAAGATTTCATCTCAATATTGGATTTCAGGAGGCAAATAGAATTATTCATTTTAAGAAAAAATTATAATTTAGAAACGTGAATAAACTTGTTTAAATTTTATGTCTCTTTAGAAAGTGTGTTAACTTGAAAGAACAAATTTTTTTGATGGGTGGGAATCCCCCAATAAAAAAATATAGCATTGTTGATAAAATTGTATTATCAAGCAAGATTGAAAGAATTGTTATTTTTACAGTTTTTCGAGAAAATTGGGAACCGTACATGAAAAAGTACACGGAAGTTTTCCAAAGTCAATTTCCTAATCTAAACACTGATTACTTACTTTTGGACACTGAGCAGATTGATTTTGATAGCTATTTAGATGCTGATCTAATCATCATTGGTGGAGGAAATACGGAAAAATATATAGCTACTTATGTCAATCAGGAGTTCAAAAATTATATCGATCATATGCTTAATAAAGGGGCAAAAGTTATAGGGTTTTCTGCAGGAGCCCTATTATTAGGAGAAAAAGTCTATGTCTCACCTAATGATAATTCAGATCATCAGATAAAGATAAAAAATGGATTAGGACTCTTTAGTCAGTTTTTAATTAGTGTCCATTATGATTCCTGGAATGATAAAGCTAATAAGGATAGAGCAGAAGAACTCGTCAGTGTTCCCATAATTCCACTAAATGATCATTCCTGTCTTGTATTGGATAGACTTGGAAACATTATTGAGAAAATTGACTAGTTTTAATCATGCGAATCTGAATCTACGAAACTAAAGTATTGACGAAATGAATAGTGAAAAGCCTTGATTGTAAGGCTTTTTTGTGTTTTTATGATAGAATATAGGTAGTTATAATCGATAGCAACTAAGAAGCAGTAAAAATATTATTCATAAAATAATCAAGATTAGGAAGAAAAAAATGACAGAAATTGATAAAAGGAATTTAAAAAATTATCTTTGTTTTACATTTGGAATTACTTATATATCTTGGGGGCTTCTTGCCATATTTACGCAATCTTATATTTTGGGATTAGAGACTTTTATAGGAAGAATATTACATATAGTTGGTGCACTTGGACCAGCTATTGCAAGTGGATTTTATTTAAAAAGTAATAATATAAAATTTAAACATTTTTTATTTACTAAAAAAATAGTATCCTTTATTCAATGCTTCTTAAACGGACAGGAATGTCTTTTAAGAATAACTGGATAGACAGGGAAGGCAGAGTATTTATCTATTTTACTGTTGAAGAAATTATGAGAAGAAGAAATATCTCAAAGCCGACAGCTATAAAAACATTTGATGAACTCGATATGAAAAAAGGAATCGGACTGATTGAAAGAGTAAGGCTTGTCTGCCTTTCTAATCTTGAGAATCTTAATGCGGTATTTATAAATGAAGGCATGAGCCAATCTGAAAGATTGGAAAAATGAAATGCAATAGCTATTGAACAAATGAAGATACTATCTGAAAGTGAATCAATTAAAAAATTGAAATAGAGTAATAATATTTGGTATATAGCGAAGGTGATTAGAGTAAAATCTAACCGCCTTTTTTGTTTGAAAAAAGAAGGAGGTAAAAATGCGAATAAATGATTTTCATAACATTTTGGAGCTAATAAAACAAGATGTTTTGTATAATGAAGCGGAATATCTAAAGTTCCTAAAAGTTGTCGGAAACAATCAAAGGTATTATTTTAGAAGTCAATTAAGTATATATGATAAAAATCCTGAAGCGACAGCCTGTGCCAAGTTCGACTACTGGAGGGAACGCTTTAATCGAACGGTTATGCGAGGGCAGAAAGGGATACCAATTTTAGAGGATTACGGCAGGTGGACTATATCTTTGATATAAGCCAGACAGTTTCAAAAAACAGGCATTGCGTATACGAATACACCGGATGAAAGGCATGGGATTCAGTACGAACTGAATTTAGAAGCTAAAACATGGACACAGTATATTGATGATACTCCAATCAAAACAGAGATCTTCGACTATGAAAACAAGGGAGAAAACGAAGCTCTAAGGAATATGAAAAATGAAATAGAGATATCCTCTTTTGAAGATTTAGTCTATGTGGATTCCGAGGACTTAAAGGCAGCTCTCGGACTGGACATTGATGATGAGGGAAACTTCTATGATCCGCTCGCAAAAGACTTAGATAATGATGGAATTGCTGACAGATATGACAATGATTTTAGGGACAGCGACTATTTTGAGTCAACCTTTGATGTGGAGGATAATGTTCATAGTAAAGGAGAAACTACACAAAAATCAGAGGACAAGCCGTCTATTTTAGGTCAGATAAGAGCCTATCAAAATGAAAGCAAAACAGGAGAAAAACAAACAGCGAAAGAACAGGAATATGCAATATAAGGGGGCGAAAGCCCCTTTTACTATGAAAGGAGAATAAAGTGGATTACAAAACAATAAGAGATAAAATTGAAGATATGGTAAATGATAACCATAAAGACTTTGTTAAGGCGATTATCAGCATGGAAAAAGGCATTGCTTTAGACAACCTCTATGACGCTTATATGGACAATGACAGTCTTAATTTGCTACATGAGGAATTTGACTATATGATTGAGGATTTAAGAGAACAGGGACAGATAAAAGACTTACCTTATGCTCAGGAAGAAAAGGATAATCTTATCAATATTGTCGGAAATATTGTTGGAGAGGTCAATGTAGTTGAAAGGGAAAATAAGAACGGAAAAGCCTTTAAGGTAGCAAATTTCTCTGTGGTATCTGGGTAATAAGGTATATCATAATTGCTCTGCCTATGGAGAAAAAAGTGATATTCCAAAGAACTTTAAGCAGGGATATTTTGTTAAGCTCTTTGGACAAATAAGAACTTCAATTGATGATAACGGGAAAGAGCATAGCAATATCAGGATACTTTCTTCAAAGCTATTAAATACAAAAGAGCAGATGAAAGGTAAAGAAGAAAAGAATGATTCTGTACTTGGAGCTATCAAAAAATATCAGGCTGAAGAAAAGGAAAAACCTAAAGAAAAGAAATAAGCAACAAAAGAAGCTGAAAGATAAATCTATGGTCGGTATGGTCTTAGGACTGAACCGGCTCTTTTTTATTCATGAATGATTACTAATATAACCTTTAATATAGAAAATTAAAATTTATGATATTTGTCCCAAAAGTATAGAAATGTGTCCCGATTTGTGGTATAATAATAAAGAAAATAGGAGGTATGGCAATATGAAAAAACAAAATGTTTTAAATTTAATAAAATACCATGTGGAAAGGAATGAAAATTCCTTTAGAAATGAGGCGATAGCAATAGCAAGATATTTTGATAGCATAGGAGATTATCAGTTATCTGAATATATTATGGGGTTAATGTCCGAAGCAAATTTATATTCACCACAAAGTAGTGATTTTGAAAGTGAGTTTTTAAAACAAGTAGAAATAAGAAATTTAGAGGCTTTAAATTTACCACTTGAAATAACAGAAGACATAAAAGGTATTATTAACGCTGTAAACCATAATGTTGGTATTAATAAATTTTTATTTGAAGGATTACCGGGAAGTGGAAAAACAGAAGCAGCCAAAAATGTTGCAAGATTATTGGATAGATCTCTTTTTAGGGTGGATTTTGAAAACTTGATAGATAGCAAGTTGGGACAGACTAATAAAAACATAATAAAAGTATTTAGAGAAATAAATATGCTTCCAAATGCAAATAAGGTTGTGGTTTTATTTGATGAAATTGATGTTATTGCTTTGGATAGAATTAATTCTAATGATATTAGAGAGATGGGAAGAGTAACATCTACAATTTTAAGAGAATTGGATAGATTGACAGACCTTAATAAAGAGATTGTACTTATTGCAACAACTAATCTATATTCAAATTTTGATAAAGCATTAATTAGGAGATTTGATGCTGTTATTAATTTCAATAGGTATAGTGATGAGGATTTAATAGAAGTTGCTGAATATTATTTTTCTTCATTTATCAAGAATTTTAAAGGAGTATCCAAGGATACAAGATTATTTAAAAAAATATTAAAGACAGCAAAGAAAATACCTTATCCCGGGGAATTAAAAAACATTATAAAAACATCACTTGCATTTAGCGATGTTGGTTCTGAGTATGATTATTTGAAAAGATTATACAATAGTTTGATAGGGAGTTTGGATCAAAAGGATATAAACCAACTTCATGAAGAAGGATTTACTGTAAGAGAAATAGAAAAATTAAAAGGTGAGTCTAAAAGTGCAGTATCAAGAAAGTTAAAGAGGGAGGAAGTAGATAGTGAATAATGTCGTGGAATTAAAAGGGAAACGCTTTGTGCAAGCTAGTAAAAATGGTATGCGTGGAGGCATAGCCATGAATGGGAAAGTGGAAGTCAGTACAGAGCATTTATTAAGATTAAGATCTCAGCTAATTCAGATTAAAGAATTCTGGGATAAAGAAACAAAGTCGTTTGAAGGTATTTTGGTTAGTGTTTATTATAATAAGATTGCTGCAAAAAGTAATCGGATTTCTGGACTTTTTAAAGGAACGGCTTCTAATGATGCAATTGTTGGAGCAAAATTTAATAGAGATAAGAGTAAACATATTATCATATATTTTCTTGACGAGTATGACTTGACTAAAAGTATAGAGTTGATTACAGATACTTCCAATATATTATCTCAAAAATTTGCAGGGAAGATTAACAAAAACATGTTTGAAGATAAAAATATTGTTAATTCGGCAGTTTTTAAAGAACTTTCTGTAAGTATGTCTACATTCAAACAAGTGATTGCAGATGCATCATATATTGATTCCTTTGAAGTAGAGTTACCTACAATGGATGTAAAGCAGAGTATTATAACTTTGTACGATGTAAGAAAAGATACAAAATTATTATTTGAAAGATTAGGGATAGATATTTTAAGTAGCAGAATTTTAGATAATCAAACGGTTTACTTAGATGAAAATCAGGTAGAAGTACTTTTCGAAAAAGCACCCTATCTTGTTTCAATGGCAACAGTTGATTTGTCAAATTTATCACCCGATGATTTTATCAATGAGTATCAAACAAAAATGGTAACTATACCATCCCCAACTATTGAACCGACGATTGGAGTGATAGATACCTTATTCGATGAAAGTGTTTATTTTAGCGATTGGGTTGAATATCATGATATGGTTTCAGAAGATATACCAAAAAATCCAAAAGATTATAATCATGGGACAGCAGTATCTTCTATTATTGTTGATGGAGCAAGATTAAATCCTTGGTTGGATGATGGCTGCGGAAGGTTTAAAGTTAGGCATTTTGGAGTAGCGGTAGGTGCTGAATATTCTTCATTTTCAATAATAAAGAAAATAAAGAGTATTGTGGTAAATAATTCAAATATAAAAGTCTGGAATATTTCACTTGGCAGTAATCAGGAAATTAATGACAACTTTATTTCTGCTGAAGCTGCAACATTAGATAAAATTCAGTTTGAAAACAATGTAATATTTGTTGTGGCAGGGACAAATAAACCGAGTGCAGATATAGTAAAAATAGGATCTCCGGCGGATTCTGTTAATAGCATAGTTGTAAATTCAGTTAGTAAGAATGGTCTGTCTACTAAATATGCTCGTAAAGGATTAGTATTATCTTTCTTTGCAAAGCCTGATGTGAGCTATTATGGTGGCAGTGAAGAAGAGTACATTAGGGTTTGTGAACCTTTAGGGGCTGCGAGTGTTGCCGGAACTTCTTATGCTGCACCTTGGATTGCGAGAAAATTATCTTATTTAATTGATGTGTTAGGACTTAATAGAGAAGTTGCAAAAGCCATGATTATTGATGCTGCAAGAGGTTGGGATGAAAAACCGACTCCTGAGGAAGTTGCTTTATATGGGCATGGAGTTGTACCAATTCATATAAACGATATTATTCAAACAAAAGATGATGAAATTAAATTTGTGGTATCAGACATTAGCGAAAAATGGAATACTTATAACTACGATTTCCCAGTTCCTCTAAAAGATAATAAGTATCCATATATTGCGAAGGCTACGATGTGTTATTTTCCATTGTGTGATAGATTGCAAGGTGTTGATTATACAAATACGGAATTGAATTTACATTTTGGGCGAATAGGGGATGATAAAAAAATTAAGGATATTAAGGGAGATAAACAGAATACAGAAGACACCTTAGAGGGAGAAAAAAATTATCTTTTGGAAGGTGAAGCCAGAAAGCAGTTTAGAAAATGGGACAATGTAAAGTATATTGCAGAGAGTGCTACAAAAAGAATGATACCAAAAGACTCTTATAGAAATAAGAATTGGGGCATGGAAATAAAAACAAATAACCGATTAGCTCCTCAAGATGGTGTAGGAGTTAGGTTTGGTGTTGTTGTAACACTCAAAGAAATGAATGGAGTTAATAGAATTGATGAATTTATCAGAAGTTGTACACTAAATGGTTGGCTGGTAAATGTAATCGATGTTGTTAATAGAGTAGATATTCACCAAAAAGTTAATGAAGAGATTGAGTTTGAATAGATGTTAAATGACGGTATCAAAGGAGGATTAGTAGTAAATGATATTCACAGAAGAGCAATTAAGAAAATATGCAAAACCTTTGAGTGAAACAGAGGAAAATCAATGTAAAAATGCCATAAGAATGGTAGTTGATGCATTAAAAACTATCGGGTTTAATGAAAGGACTTCCATTCAAAAAATGTATAGTGAGACACCTTCATTTGAAGTTATGATGAAGAGTAATGATGATTATGAGGTTAAAATATTTTTACAAGGATCTTATGCAAACAATACTAATGTTAGACAGCATAGTGATGTAGATATTGCTGTTGTTCAAATAGATCAATTTAGACCAAAATATAGAGTTGGTGTTTCTAAAACTAATTATGGTTTTATAAGTGCAATTTCAAAAAGCAAGACTTTTAAAGATATAGTTCAATCCGCATTAGAAAATAAATTTGGTGATGATGTGGAAAGAAAAAACAAATCTATTAAAATACATGGAAATTCTTATAGAAAAGATGCTGATTCGGTTCCAGCATTAAGATATAGGGATTACTCTTGTGATTACAGGTTTGATCCAGAAAATTATGTAGGAGGAATACTTATCAAAGCTGATGATGGAACTGAAGTAATAAATTATCCGGAACAACATATTAAGAATGGAATAGATAAGAATAAAAGAACAAACTTATATTTTAAGAAAATGGTTAGAATAGCAAAAGAGATGAGGTATCAAATGCAAGATGAAAGATACGAATTTGCACAGAAAGCAAGCTCTTTTGGTATAGAATGCTTACTTTATAATGTTCCTGATGAAATTTTTACAAAGTATGATTGTTACAAATATATTTTTGATGATATTGTAGAGTTTCTTTATGATAATAAACATAACATTAATAGCTTTGTTGAAGTTAACGGTATTAAAAAATTATGCTATGATTCTGCTGATAGAGAGAAGGTATATAAAGGATTCATAGATGAGTTAAAAGGATTTTATAGTTATGAAATCTAAAATGGAATCACTGATAAAATTATCTGGAATAATTACAATTCTTATTTTCATTATATTGTATAAGTTTAAGAAGCCTCAATCGGGTTTGGATTATTGGGATTTGATTTTAGAGTCCGCTGGATATTCTGTTATTGCAATAGCTATATATGAAAGATACTTATGGAAATACAATCCTTTTGTGAAAATACCAAGATTAAAGAAAAAATATACTGGAGTTTTAAGTTATAACTATAAGGGTGAATCTGGAGAAAAAGCAGTTGAAATTGAGATTAGGCAAAGTTTTCTTTATACAGATGTGAAACTCAAATCTGATGAAATAAGCAGTAAAACTATTACCAGCAATTTAGTTGAAGAAAATGGAGGATTTGTGTTATATTACACTTATATTACTAATCCTTTAAGTAGATATAGTGAAAAAAATCCAATACAAATAGGCACTTGCAAATTGCAAATTGATAAAATTGACAGCATAAAAGGAAGTTACTGGACTAATAGAAAAACAATAGGAGATTTAACTTTGAAAAGTGAAGAGTAGAGATGGAAGCTATCTCTCCATCTCCTTACCCATGTAAATTCCTTAGTTTTTGCGTATTTTATAAAGTTCATCCATATCGGATTTTGAGGAGGAATACTCTTGCATTAGGGTATTCTTTTTTCTTGCAATTTATTAAGTTTATCTAAAATATCCTTTGAATTTGGGAGCTTGGAATAGGATTTTTTAAGCTCTGAAAGGGCAGTTTCATAGAGCTTGATTTGAGATTTGTATTCCTCAAAAAATGTCTTGTCAGACGGATTTGCCTTATATTCTTTGTAGTAAGATCGATACTTTTTAACAGTATGAATTTGTTCCATAGTGGCAGAAAGCTCCTGTATTTCCTTTTCAATATTCTTGATTTGATCTTGTAAATTTTGTCTTTCATCAGCAGTTTTTTGAATGTATTCATCAAGCTGCTTATCTTTATTTTAGATAATGAAGTGACAATATTTAGGAGCTAGTCGTCTGATATTATCTGCTAATCTTTATTTAACCTATGTTTTATATGCTTGAAATTCTTAGTAAACTCTTTGTCTATGTTTTTATAAATCAATCTCCAGTACGTCAGAGTTCTCTTTTCTGAGGTTTCATTATATAATAGCATTATATGTAATGACTGATGTAGTTACACTAACATTTCTATTTAAAATTCAAGGAGAAAATAAATGAAAAAAGCAATGTTAATTATCAACCCTACCTCTGGTGGGGAAAAGGCTTTGGATTATAAGGTCAAGCTGGAGAATAAGGCCAAAGATTATTTTGAGCATGTGGAAACCAAAATTACCGAAAAGGCACTGGATGCAACACACTTTGCTGAGGAAGCGTCTCGTGAGCGGTACGATGCAGTGGTTGTTTTCGGTGGAGATGGGACTGTCAATGAAGTCATTTCGGGTATTGCTGAGAGAGACTACACTCCGAAGTTAGGGATTATCCCTGGCGGTACGGGCAACCTTATTACGAAACTGTTGGAAATCAATCAAGACATCGATGGCGCGATTGATGAACTCGATTTTAATTTAACCAATAAGATTGATATTGGTAAAGCGAATGACAACTATTTTGGTTATATCTTTAGTATCGGTTCTCTGCCTGAGGCGATTCACAATGTGGAGATCGAGGACAAGACAAAATTCGGTATTTTAGCCTATGCTGTAAATACCATGAAGTCTGTGATGACGGATCAGGTCTTTAACATTAAGATTGAGACAGAAAATGGAAATTATGATGGTGAAGCCAGTCATGTTTTGGTTCTCTTGACAAATTACTTCGCTGACAAGAAAATCTTTGAAGAAAACAAGGATGGCTATGCCAATATTTTGATTCTAAAAGATGCTTCAATATTCTCTAAATTATCCGTCATTCCTGATTTACTAAAAGGGGATGTTGTCGGAAATGATAATATTGAGTATATCAGAGCGCGTAATATTAAGATCTCTTCAGATAGTGAATTGGAGTCAGATGTTGACGGCGATAAATCGGATAATCTACCTGTAGAAATCAAGGTACTAGGCCAGCATATTGAAGTCTTTTCACAACCGAAAGAGTAGAAGGTAGAAACAAGTTTGTCATTCACTGAGAAATCAAGTTTTTATCAAGGATTGGAGGAAGGATGAATTCTCTATTTGATGAATTTCGAACAATTTGTTCTCATTTAAACCAAGTCGGAATCACTCCGACGCTCATGGGGTCTTTGGGGTTTGAATACCGTTCAAATGAAGAATGGGGGCCGTCTGACATTGACATTCATGTGCCTGGTGACCCTAGAGGCTGGGAAGCACCTGATCATCTCAGAATTTATGAGTGGGACAAGATAATGAAAGTGATGAAACACTTAGGTTATGCCTTAATAGATATTCATGAGCATGAATTCCAAAAAGATGGTCTGAGTGTTGAATTCGGAAGTATCGATTCTTTACCTGATTTTGCAGGAGTTTCGGAATCAGATATAGAGCTGATTCATCTCGAAAACATCACTTTTCGCGTTCCAAACCTAGAACAGTATTTAAGTATTTACAAGGCTTCTTCCCAAGATTCCTATCGAAATAACCACAATAACAATAAGGATTTTAAAAAGATAGAATGGTTAGAAAGACAGTTGTAAATCATCATTTGAAAGTAGCAAGTTGTAAGACTGGCTGCTTTTTTATTTATAGAAACAATCCACTCGAAACTACGGACAAGTCTTGAAAATAAAATTTTAAAGTAGTATACTAGAATCACAATTATGAAAACGTTTGCGTCGTAAAGCGATTCAAAGTAAACTAGGAGACAGATACAATAGAATTAACAGCCATTTACCACAGACCAGAGTCGGAGTATGCTTATCTTTATAAAGATAAGACAATGCACATTCGTATCCGGACTAAGAAAGATGATATTGAAAGCATCCATTTGCATTATGGAGATCCTTTTATTTTTATAGAGGACCGTTATGAAGATAGTAAGGAGATGAGTAAAGTAACTTCCGATGCCTTATTTGATTATTGGCAAGTAGAAGTTAGGGTTAGCTATGCGAGACTCCAGTATCTCTTTGAACTCAAGGATAAGCAAGGTCAAAGTATCTTATATGGAGATAAGGGATGTGTTGCAAACACGCCAGAAAACCTTCATTATGAAGGAAATGGCTTTAAAATTCCGTATATCCATGAGATTGATGCTTGCCGTGTTCCTGACTGGGTAGCAAAGACGGTATGGTACCAAATTTTCCCAGAACGCTTTGCTAATGGGAATCCAGAGATTTCTCCAGAAGGGGCTTTGGCTTGGGATTCGTCGATTAAACCGAAGACGAGCGATTTCTTTGGTGGTGATTTACAGGGCATTATTGACCATCTGGATTACTTGCAAGACTTAGGGATTACAGGTCTTTATCTCTGTCCGATCTTTGAATCCCCAAGCAATCACAAGTATAATACAACGGATTATTTCGAAATTGACCATCATTTTGGAGACAAGGAAACCTTTCGTAAACTGGTGGAGGAGGCCCATCAGAGAGGAATGAAAATCATGCTGGACGCTGTTTTCAATCATATCGGGGATCAGTCTCCGCAGTGGCAGGATGTCCTCAAGCATGGTAAAAAGTCGGAATATAAAGATTGGTTCCATGTTCAAGAATTTCCCGTGACCAAAGATAAGCTTGGAAATCCAAGAAAACTCCCTTATCATACCTTCGCCTTTGCCAGCTATATGCCCAAGCTCAATACGGCCAAGCCTCAAGTGAAGGACTATTTGTTGAGCGTTGCGACCTACTGGATTGAAGAGTTTGATATCGATGCTTGGCGTTTGGATGTGGCTAATGAAGTAGACCATCAATTTTGGCGAGATTTCCGTAAGGCTGTCTTGGCTAAAAAGCCTGACCTTTATATTCTTGGAGAAGTTTGGCATACTTCACAGCCTTGGCTAAATGGCGATGAATTTCACGCAGTCATGAACTATCCACTCTCTGACAGTATTAAGGATTATTTCTTGCGTGGGGTTAAGAAGTCACCTCAATTCATCAATGAGATCAATAGCCAGTCTATGTACTATAGACAACAGATTTCGGAAGTGATGTTCAATCTTTTGGATTCGCACGATACGGAGCGCATTTTGGCTACTGCCAAAGGAGATGTTCAACTCGTTAAGTCGGCACTTGCCTGCCTCTTTTTACAAAGGGGAACACCGTGTTTCTACTATGGAACGGAGTTGGAGTTAGGTGGAGGGCCGGATCCAGATTGTCGTCGTGTCATGCCTTGAGACCGTGTTTCAGACAGTAATGACATGCTTAATTTTATAAAGAAGTTGATTCAGCTTCGTAAGGATGCTTCAGCCATTATCCAACATGGAACCTATAGCCTGAGAGAAATCAAGTCGGACGTGCTTGTTCTAGAATGGAATTATGATGGACAAAAACTCCAAGCTATTTTTAACCAATCAACTGAAAACTATCTTGTCAATAGTGATGCTGTAGCGCTAGCCAGTCATTGCGAAAAACTAGACCAGCAACTGGTGATTTTGCCTAAAGGATTTGTCATTCAGTAAAAATGTTTTCAAAAAGACTGTAATGATGGGTAACCATTCGTTCCAGTCTTTTTTTACTTGTCACAGATTATACTGTCACTGTCGGATCTAAAGAGTTGATAGATGATTTTTCCTCCTATACCAAGACAAAATACGCTATAGAAAAAATCAGCATGCATTTTCAGTCTGATGATAAACCACGAATCTCAATGAAAATAGTAATTGCGTTTTCATTTCTCATTTTTATTGGAGTCTGGGATGGAAAGTGATGGGATATCAGGACTATGTATTTTTATGCTATACGAGGGGAGGAAAAATAGTAGCTAACCTGTCATTTTTAAGACGTAGTCTTTGTAGTTTTGCCAGCAATGGTATATAATTTATCCTAGAGTTATTTGTAGATAGGAGAAGAATCATGGAATTAAAAGATTTTACTGAGAAAGAACAAGAGATGATTAAGCAAGGATTGACAACATCTGAGATTAGCGATAAGGAAACCGCTGCGAAAATCCTTGCTCTAGTACCTCAGGAATGGATCAAACGCATTCCCTTTTTCGTGCGAAAACACGCAACAACTCGGACAATAAAGCGTATTTCTATCGAACATCCAGAGCTCTACGCAGTTGCCAAGAGAAGTGGTGAGATTCCTGAGAAGGAAAGAGAAGAATTGCGCCAAATTCTGACAGATATTTTCCAAGAAAAAATGAACAAGCATAAAATCAAATAATATTCTTTTATAAAAATCAGTTGCTAACAGTCTGTCTTACAAAAATGTAAGATAGGCGTACGATTATACGTAAAAATATATGCTATACTCTATGTAGATCAAAAAGAAAGAAGTTTATTATGAAAAAATGGAATGCGACGCAGTTGAAGTATCTGATGCTGGCAGTAATGGTTCTAGACCATATCCCTCATATCACCGGAATCGTTTCTCCTCTGTGGGAAGGTATCTTTCACGCCTTGACCCGTTGTGTGGGAGTTTGGTTTGCGTATATGGCTATGGAAGGATTTATCCATACTTGAAATTTGAAAAACTACCTCATCCGACTCTGGTCTTGGGCACTTATTATGTTTGCTGGAAATAGCCTCCTCAATGCCCTATTTGCATCCAAAGGAGTAATGGTCACTAATAATATTTTCTTTACTTTGACCATCGGTGTCACCATGCTTTGGCTTGGTTTTCCCAGAAAAGCGCTGGATACAAAAGAGAAGTTGTGGCGTCGGATTGGAGTTGCTGGGCTCTTGATTTTCGGGTGTCTTTTTACTGAGGGTGGTATCACCATGCTACCATTTCTCTTGATTAGTTACTCTTGTCGAAATCGCAAGGGCTTGCGAAATCTCCTCTATGCCTTTCTGTGGGCCTTCTTGTTAGTGACTTCCATCCAAATTTACGACACTTGGCACCAAACACTGGAAATGATGCTTTTCAATTCTGACTGGCTCTTTATCACCGTTTTTCCTTTTATGGCCTTGTATAATGGACAGCGAGGAAAAGAAACTAGTTGGAGTAAATATTTCTTTTATATTTTCTACCCAGCTCATCTATGGATCATAACTTTGATTGCTTATTTAGTTAAATAGCAAAAAAGCAAATAGCAGTAAATTCTCTCTAT
Organism: Streptococcus oralis; assembly: GCF_026782235.1. Classification (GTDB taxonomy): domain Bacteria; phylum Bacillota; class Bacilli; order Lactobacillales; family Streptococcaceae; genus Streptococcus; species Streptococcus oralis_CC. The sequence goes on from NZ_JAKUWE010000003.1 coordinate 361,316, forward strand.
TTGCTTTTTCTTGTTATAAAATATACTTCTCAATGGCACGCGCGACGCCACCTTCTTCATTGCTAGCCGTAACGTCATTGGCTAAGGATTTGACATGGTCGCTGGCATTTCCCATAGCAATGCCAAGTCCTGCAAACTGAAGCATTTCGATATCGTTATTGGCATCGCCCATGGCCATAATTTCTGAGGGCTCGATCTTCAAAATCGCTGCTAGTCGAGAAAGAGCAGTAGCCTTTGTTGTTCCAAGTGGCATGGCTTCATAAATGACAGGCTGCGAACGAACACCGCTAAATCGCTGGCAGAGTTCCTCAGTAAACCGCTGCTCAAAATCGTCTGTTTGCTCTTTGGTGCCTAAAAACATACCCTGAAACATACGGTACTTACCACTGGTGGCTTCCTCAAGGGAAATTTCAGTTAGGTCTGAAAAGACTAGCTTGGCATCATTTTGAACAATTTCATTTGGCTTGCCACCGAGAACAAAATAATGTTTCTCATCAAAAAGAGTCAACTGGACGTCGCTTTGTTCAGCTAGGTCATAGAGGTATTCAATGTCAGCTGGACTGAGTTCTTGCCAGTCAACTAGACTCCAGTCACTGGTCTGGTGAGTTGAACAACCGTTATTGACGATGACATACTCATTCTGGAGGTCCAGTCCTAGTTTTTTATAGTAGGGAAGAACACCAAAAAGCGGTCGACCCGTACAGAGAACCAGTTTGACACCTTTTTCAATGGCTTGGTGAATGGCAGTAATGTGGGCTTGAGGGATTTCCTTGGCTTCATTAAGGAGGGTTCCGTCCATATCCAAGGCTAGTAGTTTAATCATAAGACTTCCTTTTCTAGGTGTTTTGCTTTTATTATAGCATATTTTGGAGGAAAGGAGGCTAAAAGTTTAGGGGGTGATTGATTATACAGTTTAGGACGTTTCGATGACAATTCAAGATTTGAAGAGGATATTTTGCAAAGATGTGCTATACTAAACTTGTCAAAGTTGCAACTAGACAAACATAAAAAACTAACTTAAAATATAATAGTTTTTGTAAGTAGTTATGAGTAGCAGATTACTCAACTAATCTGAACAATAATGGAGGAATACATCATGGTTTTAATGAAAAAAAATATAAATCTGACAAATGAAGAATTAGAGATGATACAAGGTGGAGCAAATTATGGTAAAGAGCCTAATGGTTATTACGCTTGGCAAATGGCGTCGGTATTAACTATGCCGGTTCATGGATTTTGTCCTAGTGGTACTTATGATTTAGGATATATTGGCGGAGGCAATCATCTTTGCAAAGGAAGTGCTGCGAGATTTTAAGTAAAATTTATTAGTAATATGACAAAACAAGGGGAGAAAAGCTGAGGCATAGTATGAAAAAACGAATTATTCAGATTTTACTAGCATTGTCCTTAATTTTTTACAAATCAACTTGGTTTTGGGGAATGTTCAATTACCTCGCAAATTCTTATTTACCAGTAAGTCGGGAATTTTTTCAGATTCTACTTTTGATGGAGAGTGGAGTTCTTTTCTTAGCAATCCTCTATTTAAAAGTTTTTGAAGGTGGAAAAATTATGCATTTCAAGTGGAAGAGCAGATACTTTCTCTATCTTTTACTAGCGTATATCATTTGGCACACATCTGAAACCCTATTCTCCTATTTAATTCCTGCATCGTCCAATCAGATTTCCTTACATGAATTAGTAGATATGACAGGGAGACAGGAATTCCCCTATTTCTTGCTCATAGTTTGCTTCATTGGTCCTATTACCGAGGAATTCATTTATCGAGGTGTGCTTATGACAACTTTTTTCAAAAACTCGCCTTGGTACGGGGATGTCTTGCTTTCTGCTATTATTTTCGGTTTTATTCATATCAATTTTGCTTTAACTCCTCTTACTTTTTTTATTTATGCTAGTGGAGGTCTTATTTTAGCCCTATTGTATCGCATGACTAAAAATCTCTACTATCCAATAGTACTTCATATCCTTATCAATATCACTGCCTTCTGGGACTTGTGGTTACTCCTATTTTCAGGAAGTTAGCTTACTGAAACAATGTCGGAATTTTCCGGCATTTTTCTTTTCAATAGATGAGCAAGAACCGATTATTTACAGGATTGCTTCATTAAAAAATGGTATAATAAAAGGTAATGAAAAATTCCAACGAGGCTGAGATGAAATTACTTTATACTGATATTCGGACTTCTTTGACTGAAATTTTAACGAGAGAGGCAGAAGAGCTAGTTGCTGCAGGCAAGCGGGTCTTCTACATCGCCCCCAACTCTCTTTCATTTGAAAAGGAACGTGCTGTGCTGGAATGCTTGTCCCAGCAGGCTTCTTTTGCGATTACTGTCACACGCTTTGCTCAAATGGCTCGTTATCTGGTTTTAAATGACTTGTCTACAAAGACCAGTCTTGATGACATCGGCCTTGGAATGGCCTTTTATAAATGTCTTGCGGAACTGGACTCCAAAGAGTTACGTGTTTATGGTGCAATTAAGCAGGATCCTCAATTTATCCAGCAGTTGGTTGAACTTTATCATGAGATGACGACTGCTCAGATGAGCTTTTTGGACTTAGAAAATTTGACGGATGAGGACAAGAGAGCAGACTTACTCTTGATTTTTGAGAAAGTAACGGCCTATCTCAATCAGGGTCAGTTGGCTCAGGGAAGTCAGTTGTCCCATTTGATTGAGGCTATTGAGAATGATAAGGTAAGTAGTGATTTCAGTCAACTTGCCTTGGTAATTGACGGATTTACCCGTTTTTCTGCTGAGGAAGAGCGTGTAGTGGATCTACTCCATCGCAAAGGTGCCGAGATTGTTATTGGTGCCTATGCAAGCAAGAAAGCCTATACCAGTCCGTTCACTGAAGGAAATCTCTACCAAGCCAGTGTGGAATTCCTCCATCATTTGGGGGCAAAATACCAAATACCTGCTCAGGATTGTTCTCAGACGCATGAGAAGATCGATAGTTTTGACAAGGCCTCTCGTTTGCTGGAGTCTACTTATGACTTTTCAGAACTCGCTTTAGATATCGATGAGAAAGACCGTGAAAATCTGCAAATCTGGTCTTGTTTGACACAAAAGGAAGAGTTGGAGTTGGTAGCCCGCAGCATTCGTCAACAATTACATGACAATCCAGAACTGAGTTACAAGCATTTTCGTATTCTCTTAGGAGATGTGGCTTCTTGTCAGTTGTCCTTAAAGACCATTTTTGACCAGTACCAGATTCCTTTCTATCTTGGTAGAAGTGAATCTATGGCTCACCACCCCTTAACCCAGTATGTCGAATCTATTTTGCGTTTGAAACGCTACCGTTTTCGTCAAGAAGATTTGATTAATCTCCTCAGAACTGGTTTGTATACTGACCTTAGTCAGGATGATATTGATACTTTTGAGCAATATCTCCGCTATCTTGGCATCAATGGGTTGCCAGCTTTTCAGCAGACCTTCACAAAATCCCACCACGGAAAATTTGATTTGGCACGTTTGAACGCCATTCGTCTGCGAGTTTTGGTACCACTTGAAACCTTATTTGCCAGTCGGAAGCAAAAAGCTGAAAATCTCTTGCAAAAGTGGAGTATTTTTCTAAAAAATGCTGCTTTAAGCAAGCAGATGCAAGATTTGACAGCTACTATGGAAACTCTAGAACAGGAAAGACAAGCTGAAGTTTGGAAAGCCTTTTGTCATGCCTTAGAACAATTTGCGACGGTTTTTGGTGGTTCGCAAGTTAGTCTGGAGGACTTCCTAGCCTTGCTCCACTCAGGGATGACTTTATCTCAGTATCGCACTATTCCAGCGACAGTGGACACTGTTCTGGTGCAGAGTTACGATTTGATTGCACCTCTGACCGCTGACTTTGTCTATGCCATTGGACTCACTCAGGATCATTTGCCAAAAATTGCGCAAAACACCAGTCTATTGACAGATGAAGAAAGACAAAGCCTAAACCAAGCTACTGAAGAGGGAGCACAATTACTGATTGCAAGTAGCGAAAATCTCAAGAAAAATCGCTATACCATGCTTTCTTTAGTCAATGCCGCCCGTAAGCAGTTGGTGTTGTCAGCACCAAGTCTTCTTAATGAAAATGAGAGCAAGGAATCGGCCTATCTTCAGGAACTGGTGAGTTTTGGATTTAGCCGGACAGAGAAGAAGATTCATCAAAAAAGTCTGTCTAAGGATGATATGGGTTCTTATCACAGTCTATTGTCTAGTCTAGTTGCCTATCATCAGCAGGGCGAGACAAGTAATACTGAGCAAGATTTGACCTTTGTCAAGGTTTTGGCTCGTATCATGGGGAAAAAACTTGACCAAAAAGGTCTTACAAATCCAGTTATCCCAACTAATCCAAGTAGCAAGCCATTAGAGAAAGAGACCTTGCAGGCTCTCTATCCCGCTGACAAGGAGTTTTACCTGTCTACGTCTGGTTTGACGGAGTTTTACCGCAATGAATACAGTTATTTCCTCCGTTATGTCTTAGGTTTGCAGGAAGAATTGCGCCTTCGTCCTGATGCTCGCAGTCATGGGAATTTCTTGCATCGTATTTTTGAACGTACCTTGAAACTCCCTGCTGAAAATTCCTTTGATCAGCGTTTGGAGCAAGCTATCAAGGAAACCAGCCAAGAACGCGAATTTGAAGCTATTTATCAGGAAAGTTTGGAAGCCCAGTTTACCAAGGAAATTCTGCTTGATGTTGCGCGGACAACAGGCCACATCCTTCGTCATAATCCAGCCATTGAAACCATCCAAGAGGAGGCAACATTTGGTGGAAAGGATCAGGCCTTTATTCAATTGGACGATGGTCGCAGTGTCCATGTGCGAGGCAAGGTTGACCGTATTGACCGCCTGAAAGCTGATGGAGCGCTAGGAGTGGTGGACTACAAGTCTAGTCTGACTCAGTTCCAGTTTCCTCATTTCTTTAATGGGCTTAATTCCCAACTGCCAACCTATCTTGCTGCCCTAAAAAGAGAAGGGGAGCAGAACTTTTTCGGTGCCATGTACTTGGAAATGGCTGAGCCTGTCCAATCTTTATTAGCTGTTAAAAGTCTGGCAGGAGCAGTAGCAGAAGCCAGCAAATCTATGAAATACCAGGGACTCTTTTTAGAAAAAGAAAGCAGTCACTTGGGCGAATTTTACAACAAAAACAAGGCTAATCAGCTGACAGACGAGGAATTCCAGCTCTTATTGGACTACAATGCCCATCTTTACAAGAAGGCAGCTGAGAAGATTTTAGAAGGCCATTTTGCCATTAATCCATACACAGAAAACGGCAGAAGTATTGCCCCGTATGTCCAGCAACACCAAGCCATCACTGGATTTGAAGCCAATTACCACTTAGGACAAGCCCGTTTCCTAGAGAAGTTGGACTTAGCTGACGGTAAGCGTCTGGTCGGAGAAAAGCTCAAGCAAGCTTGGTTTGAGAAAATGAGAGAGGAGTTGAATCGATGAAGCCCATTTCCTTTTTAACTGAGGAAGAAATTCAAAAACTGCAAGAAGCAGAAGCGAGTTCGAACAAGGAACAAAAGAAAACAGCTGAGCAAATCGAAGCCATTTATACCGCAGGGCAAAATATCCTTGTTTCAGCGTCTGCTGGTTCAGGGAAGACCTTTGTTATGGCCGAGCGCATTCTGGATCAGTTAGCGCGAGGTGTGGAAATCAGCCAACTCTTTATCTCGACCTTTACCGTCAAGGCTGCTACTGAACTAAAGGAGCGCTTGGAGAAAAAAATCAGCAAGCAAATCCAAGAAAGTAGAGATGTTGATCTCAAACAACACTTGGGACGTCAGTTGGCAGATCTGCCAAACGCGGCCATCGGAACTATGGACTCCTTCACACAAAAGTTCCTCGGTAAACATGGCTATCTGATTGATATTGCACCAAATTTCCGTATTCTACAAAATGAAAGTGAACAGTTAATCCTCAAAAACGAAGTTTTTCATCAGGTGTTTGAAGCCCATTACCCAGGTGAAAATAAAGAGACCTTTAGTCGTTTGGTGAAAAACTTTGCTGGGCGTGGCAAGGATGAACGTGGTCTGCGCCAGCAAGTCTACAAAATATATGATTTCCTCCAATCCACCAGCAGTCCCCAAAAATGGTTGAACGAGTCTTTTCTCAAAGGGTTTGAAGAAGCTGACTTTGTAATTGAAAAAGACAAATTAACTGAGCAAATCAAGCAGGCGCTTTGGGACTTGGAAAGTTTCTTTCGTTATCATCTGGATAACGATGCCAAGGAGTTTCCAAAAGCTGCCTATTTAGAAAATGTGCAGCTGGTTCTGGATGAAATTGGCTCCTTAAATCAAGAGTCCGATAGCCAGGCTTATCGAGCAGTGCTTGCACGTGTTGTTGCCATCTCTAAGGAGAAAAATGGTCGAGCTCTGGCTAACTCTAGTCGTAAGGCCGATTTGAAGACACTGGCTGATGCCTATAACGATGAAAGAAAGACCCTGTTTTCTAAACTAGGACAACTGGCGGACCAGATAACGATTTTCGACTACCAAGAACATTATCATGAAGATACTTGGGAGCTAGCTAAAACCTTCCAACCCTTTATGAGTGATTTTGTGGAGGCTTATCGTGAGCGTAAACGTTTGGAAAATGCCTTTGAATTCGCTGATATCAGCCATTACACCATTGAGATTTTAGAGAATTTCCCTAAAGTCCGCGAGGCTTATCAGGAACGATTTCATGAAGTCATGGTCGATGAGTATCAGGATACTAATCACATTCAAGAACGGATGCTGGAATTGCTGTCGAATGGTCACAATCGCTTTATGGTGGGAGATATCAAGCAATCCATCTACCGTTTCCGCCAGGCAGATCCGCGGATTTTCAATGAAAAATTCCAATGCTATGCGCAAAATCCTCAAGAAGGAAAGCTGATTCTCCTCAAGGAAAATTTCCGTAGTAGTTCAGAAGTGCTATCGGCAACCAACGATGTTTTTGAACGGCTCATGGACCAAGAGGTTGGTGAAATCAACTACGATAGCATGCACCAGCTTGTTTTTGCCAATACCAAACTAACTCCTAATCCAGACAACAAGGCAGAATTTCTCCTCTACGATAAGGACGATAGTGGGCAAGAAGAGGAAGAGAGTCAGGCAGACCCGAAACTCACTGGGGAAATGCGCCTGGTCATCAAGGAAATCCTGAAGCTTCATCAAGAAAAAGGTGTTGCTTTTAAAGAAATAGCCCTTTTGACCTCTAGCCGCAGTCGAAATGACCAGATTCTCCTCGCCCTGTCTGACTACGGAATTCCTGTTAAAACAGACGGCGAGCAAAACAATTACCTCCAATCCCTAGAAGTACAAGTCATGCTGGACACCCTGCGCGTCATTCACAATCCCCTGCAAGACTATGCCTTAGTTGCTCTGATGAAGTCTCCTATGTTTGGTTTTGATGAGGACGAGTTGGCACGCTTGTCCCTTCAGAAATCAGAAGATAAGGTGCAAGAGAATCTTTTTGAGAAACTGGTCAATACTCAAAAACTGGTAACAAACCAGAAAAACTTGATTCATACAACTCTAGCTGAAAAACTCAATCAATTCATGGATATCTTGGATTCTTGGCGCTTGTATGCCAAAACCCACTCTCTCTATGACTTGATTTGGAAGATTTACAACGACCGTTTTTATTATGACTATGTTGGAGCCTTGCCAAACGGACCTGCTAGACAGGCTAATCTCTACGCCCTAGCTCTGCGCGCTGACCAGTTTGAAAAGAGTAATTTCAAGGGCTTGTCGCGTTTTATACGTATGATTGATCAGGTTTTGGAAGCTCAGCATGACCTCGCAAGCGTAGCTGTCGCTCCACCTAAAGATGCCGTGGAACTCATGACCATTCACAAGAGCAAAGGACTGGAGTTTCCTTATGTCTTTATCCTCAACATGGATCAGGACTTCAACAAACAAGACTCAATGTCAGACGTCATTCTCAGCCGTCAAAATGGGCTTGGTGTCAAATACATTGCCAAGGTGGAAACAGGAGCAGTGGAAGCACACTATCCTAAAACCATTAAACTCTCTATTCCTAGCTTAACTTATACGCAGAATGAGAAAGAACTGCAACTGGCTAGCTATTCAGAGCAGATGCGTCTGCTGTATGTTGCCATGACGAGAGCTGAGAAAAAGCTCTATCTTGTCGGCAAGGGTTCTCGTGAAAAGCTAGAAGCCAAGGAATACCCAGCAGCAAACAATGGAAAATTAGATGGCAATACCAGACTACAAGCAAGAAATTTCCAAGATTGGATCTGGGCTATCAGTAAAGTTTTTGCCAAGGACAATCTCAACTTTAGCTATCGCTTTGTTGGTGAAGCCCAGTTGACCAGAGAAGCTATCGGGGAATTGGAAATCAAGAGCCCTTTACAAGACAGCTCTCAAGCAGACAACCGCCAGTCAGAAATCATCAAAGAAGCCCTTGAAATGCTGAAAGAAGTGGAAATTTATAATACTCTTCACCGCGCAGCCATTGAACTACCAAGTGTTCAAACCCCAAGCCAAATCAAGAAATTCTACGAACCAGTTATGGATATGGAAGGGGTAGAAATTGCTAACCAAACTCAATCACCGGAAAAGCAAATCAGCTTTGATTTACCAGATTTTTCAACTAAAGAAAAGGTAACTGGAGCGGAGATTGGTAGTGCAACCCACGAACTGATGCAGAGAATTGACCTCAGTCAGCAACCAACGCTTGCTAGCCTGAAAGATACTCTGCAACAAGTTCAAACTAGTCCAGCTGTTAGAGATAAGATCAATCTTTCTAAAATCCTAGCCTTCTTTGATACGTCACTCGGTCAAGAAATTCTCGCCAATACAAATCATCTCTACCGCGAGCAACCTTTTTCTATGCTCAAAAAAGACCAAAAGAGTCAGGAAGACTTTGTTGTTCGTGGGATCTTGGACGGCTATCTGCTTTACGAGGACAGAATTATTCTTTTCGACTATAAGACAGACCGTTATGATAAACCAAGTCAACTCATAGACCGCTATCGTGGCCAGTTAGCCCTATATGGTGAAGCCTTATCACGAGCTTATTTGATTGAAAATATTGAGAAATACTTGATTTTACTCGGTAAAGACGAGGTTCAAGTTGTAAAAGTATAACCTAGAAAGGAAACCTCATGACTCTTCCAGTTAGAAAATCCCTGCATGATGCGGTTTTACAGGCTTCAAAAGCCGATACTTGGGATCAAGCTACCAAGGAATGGAATGAAGTTTCCTTGATTTTTAATGGCATTGGCCGTAGCAATTGCGTCTGTGGGAATGCCATAAAATACGCCTACGAACTCTTTAACGGAGTTACAGGCCAACGCCTCTTTCCTATCGGAAGCGACTGCGTTCGCCATTTTCATCGACTGACCTTAGACCAGCAACTCGAAGAGGAAGACAAGCTTCTCAGAAAACTTGAGAATCTAACCAGAAAGGCTCAGAAAAAGGAAAAAATCAAGGTCAATAAAAGCGATTTTAACGAACGACTTCTAAAATGGTTTTGGGAAAAAGGTGTTTTCAAAGCCAATCGTGGCAATCAATTCGCACCTGAGAGAGACTATCAGCTCTTCCTAGAAGTCTTCCAAGGCGGAAGTTGGACCAAGGCAGAACCAAAAAAGAAGGCACGTCTAGAAGAAGTCCTTGAAAAATGTATCAAACCCTTTCTACTTGGAAAGTCTGATGATCAACTCTACCTTGTCAAGCTAGGTAAGGAAAAAATCGACTACGAGCAGCATTTACGGATTCAAGCAGAGAAAGAACGCAAGAAAAGAGATAAAATCGCCAAGCAATACGCTGACAATCTCATTCTTGCCATGGGACCTGCAGAACGAGCTTATCAAGATTACTTTGGCTTTACAGAAACCTTGACCCAAGAAGAACGAAAATGGGAGAAAATCCTCTTTGGTAAGAATAGAGACGAACGGGCTGTCAAGGCTAAACAAAACCAAAAGGAGCTGGAAAAGGATCAGCGAATTGCAAATCAAGATCCTATTGAACGAAAGCAGAAGCAGACTTGGCTTCTTAATTCCTATTTTCGTGGTTTGCCTGATGAAAAAGCCAGATTTGCTCGACTCTTACTAGAGTATCGAAAAAGTGGTGAAGTACCCTTTTCAGATGATTACTTATCTGGGCATCTCATCGACTTTTTCTACAAGATGAAAGCCTTTGAGTTTGAGATTGCACCAGAACAAGTCCGCGATTTTCTAAAAGAATGCCTTCAGGCAGAATATCTATCATCAGCACAAGAAAGCTGGATTAGAGGGATTTTGACAAACTGCCTTCACCCGTTCTTAGATAGGTTACTCATATAGAAAAATCCTACCTTGTCTATGCATGGTAGGATTTAAGTATCTCCAAAGATGTACTGGTAAAGTTGGACTACTTTCTGAAAACACTGTGTGTCCATTCTTGTTATTTTTTGAGCATTACGCATCCGAAAATCAAAGGTATAAAGTTGAAATGGATTGACAGCGCCATCTACCTTATCCGATGAGACAGGAACGAGCAAGCCTTTTTCTGCCAAACGATGTTGGCCATGAGTGATAGGACAGACAGCAACAAAACCAGTTTGCAAGGCATATTCTCTCCTAGAAACGACCAAGGCAGGTCGCCGTTTCTGGATTTCTCGACCGACTGATGGATCAAAGTCCAGCCAAATGATATCCTGCTTTTCAGGAATATAGTCAGATTTCGCTACCAAGTGACCATACCCCTTCAAAATCGTTTGTCATTCTCAAATCAGTAATTCCATCAAAAGGATCTTTCAGTTTTGGAGCTAAGACAATGACTCCGTCAATCCCTTTGTAGACAACCATTTCTTGACCTTCTGTCATACCCAAATTTTTAGGAATGGTCACAGTGAGCGAATTCCCCACCTTCCGAGTCTTTACTGTATTCATTACTCTACCTCCACGAATTAGTATACACTAAGTATATACCTGAAAACAAAAAAAGTCAAGTCAATCGTTGCTGGCATCAAGGATATTTCGCACGATTACTATTTATCATTTGTTGTGGTCAAAGCCTGTGCAAAAGTTCCTAATTTATGATAGAATAAATAGTAAGAGAGAAAACGTTTTTACTACGTTTTTCTAGTCGGAAAGGGAAATTTATGGCTACTATTCAATGGTTCCCGGGCCATATGTCTAAGGCTCGGCGACAAGTTCAGGAGAATCTAAAATTTGTTGATTTTGTGACGATTTTGGTGGATGCTCGGCTACCTTTATCTAGTCAAAATCCTATGTTAACCAAGATTGTGGGTGATAAACCGAAACTCTTGATTTTAAATAAAGCGGACTTAGCAGATCCAGCAATGACCAAAGAATGGCGTCAGTATTTTGAATCACAGGGAATTCAAACTCTGGCTATCAACTCCAAAGAGCAAGTGACTGTAAAAGTTGTGACAGATGCTGCCAAAAAGCTCATGGCTGATAAGATTGCACGCCAGAAAGAACGCGGCATCAAGATCCAAACCTTGCGGACCATGATTATCGGAATTCCAAATGCCGGCAAGTCAACTCTCATGAACCGTTTGGCTGGGAAAAAAATTGCAGTTGTCGGCAATAAACCAGGTGTTACCAAGGGGCAACAGTGGCTCAAAACCAACAAAGACCTTGAAATCCTAGACACACCAGGGATTCTTTGGCCTAAGTTCGAAGACGAAACCGTCGCTTTGAAACTAGCCCTAACAGGAGCAATTAAAGACCAGTTGCTTCCTATGGATGAAGTGACCATTTTTGGTCTCAATTATTTCAAAAAACATTATCCAGAAAAGCTAGCTGAACGCTTCAAACAAATGAAGATAGAAGAAGAAGCGCCTGTTATCATCATGGATATGACCCGCGCCCTCGGTTTTCGAGACGACTACGACCGCTTTTACAGCCTCTTCGTTAAGGAAGTCCGTGATGGAAAATTCGGTAACTACACCTTAGATACATTGGACGACATTGATGACGACGATTAAAGAAATCAAGGAACTTCTTGCTACTGTCAAAGAATTAGACAATCCTCTTTTTCTTGAACTGGAAAAGGATACTCGTTCTGGAGTTCAAAAGGAAATCAGCAAGCGTAAAAAAGCCATTCAGGCTGAACTAGATGAAGACCTTCGTTTGGAATCCATGCTTTCCTTTGAAAAAGAGCTTTACAAACAAGGATTGACCTTTATAGCAGGTGTTGACGAGGTCGGCCGTGGTCCTCTGGCTGGTCCTGTGGTCGCTGCAGCCGTTATTTTGCCAAAAAATTGTAAGATTAGAGGCCTCAACGACAGCAAAAAAATCCCCAAAAAGAAACATCTGGAAATTTATCAAGCCATTCAAGACCAAGCCTTGGCAATAGGTATTGGTATCAAGGATAATCACATCATTGACCAAGTCAATATCTACGAAGCGACCAAACTTGCCATGAAGGAAGCAATCTCCCAGCTCAGTCCGCAACCTGAGTACCTCTTGATAGATGCCATGAAACTGGAGTTGCCGATTTCTCAAACAGCAATCATCAAAGGAGATGCAAACTCCCTCTCAATCGCAGCTGCATCTATAGTGGCCAAGGTGACACGGGATGAATTGATGAAGGAATTTGATAAGCAATATCCTGGCTATGATTTCACGGCTAATGCAGGATATGGAACAGCTAAACATCTAGAAGGATTGGAAAAACTAGGTATCACCCCAATTCACCGAACCAGTTTTGAACCAGTCAAAACACTGGTTTCAACCAAGAAAGATAAGTAAGAGGAAATGATTATGGAGGAACAGTCAGAAACACTCAGTTCCAAGAAAGAATTTGCCTTTGCCTCAAGCACCATATTATCCCAAGTTGGACGAGGAATCATTGTTGGTCTCGTCGTCGGGCTAATCGTCGGATCCTTTCGTTTCTTAATCGAAAAGGGCTTCCACCTGATACAAGGACTCTATCAAGATCAAGCGCACCTGGTGCGCAATCTTTTTATCATTGGTCTATTTTATTTAATTGTTAGCTGGCTCAGTGCGAAATTAACTCGATCGGAAAAAGATATCAAGGGTTCTGGAATCCCTCAAGTCGAAGCTGAACTAAAAGGTCTCATGACTCTCAACTGGTGGGGCGTACTTTGGAAAAAATATATTCTAGGTATTCTTGCAATTGCCAGTGGACTTATGCTGGGACGTGAAGGGCCAAGTATTCAACTTGGAGCGGTCGGTGGTAAAGGTATTGCCAAGTGGCTCAGATCCAGCCCAGTAGAGGAACGTTCCTTGATTGCAAGTGGGGCTGCCGCAGGACTAGCAGCTGCCTTTAATGCACCAATCGCAGGTCTTCTCTTTGTTATAGAAGAAGTTTACCACCATTTTTCACGCTTTTTCTGGGTCTCAACCCTAGCAGCCAGTCTCGTAGCAAACTTTGTTTCTCTGCTCATATTCGGCCTAACACCCGTACTAGATATGCCAGACAACATTCCTCTCATGACCTTAGACCAGTATTGGATATACCTCCTTATGGGAGTTTTTCTCGGGCTTTCTGGTTTTCTCTATGAGAAAGCTGTACTCAATGTTGGTCGAATTTATGACTGGATTGGTCAAAAAATCCATTTGGATAAAGCTTATTATCCAATCCTAGCCTTTATCCTTATCATACCAGTCGGCATCTTCTTACCACAAATCCTTGGTGGTGGAAATCAGCTCGTTCTTTCCTTAACTGAGCAAAATTTTAGTTTCCAAGTTCTATTAGCTTACTTTTTGATCCGTTTTGTTTGGAGCATGATTAGCTATGGAAGTGGTCTTCCAGGAGGAATTTTCCTACCAATTTTGGCGCTTGGTTCCTTGCTTGGTGCCCTAGTTGGTGTCATTTGTGTGAATCTTGGACTTGTCAGTCAGGAGCAATTTCCTATATTTGTTATTCTTGGAATGAGTGGCTACTTTGGAGCAATATCCAAGGCTCCCTTAACCGCCATGATCCTCGTAACTGAGATGGTTGGAGATATTCGCAACCTCATGCCACTGGGCTTAGTGACCTTAGTAGCCTACATCGTCATGGATCTGCTCAAGGGGGCGCCAGTCTATGAGGCCATGCTAGAAAAAATGCTACCAGAAGAAGCGACAGACGAAGGAGAAGTCACCCTCATTGAAATTCCTGTATCAGATAAAATCGCTGGAAAACAGGTTCACGAGCTCAATTTACCACATAACGTACTCATCACCACCCAAGTCCATAATGGCAAAAGTCAAACCGTTAACGGCTCAACTAGAATGTATCTGGGTGATATGATTCACCTGGTGATTCCAAAAAGTGAAATTGGAAAAGTCAAAGATTTGTTGTTGTAAGCTTTAGTTTACATAATTTATTTTACGTAAAAAATCATTGAAAGGATTCTCTATGAAAAGAAATAAGGCAATTGCGGTATATTTGATAGGCACATTTAGCCAAATAGTATCAGTTTGTCTCCTTTTCTTTCTCTTGAATCATTTTTCTGTTCATTCCAATCTATTAACTATTTTAGGAATCATTGTTGGTGGGATTTCCTCAGCTCTTTGGGGAATAATTGTTGCAAATCACTATTTTCATATTCATTTTAAGAAGATCGTTAACGATTTTTTTAACATTCATACCAGTTATAAACATTATTTATTATCTTTTTCCCTAATTATCCTTGATTTTTCTTTTCTAATGTTTGGTGGGAAAATGATAGAATTTAGCTGGTATCTCCCATTTTTGATGTTCTTCAAATTTATTGTCTTTGGTGGTATAGAAGAGATTGGATGGCGATATGTCTTTCAACCAATTTTACAAGAAAAGTTGCCATATTTTTACTCAACAATCCTAACTTTTTTCAGCTGGGCGATTTGGCATCTGTTGTTCTTTTACATAGATGGTTCCCTTGCAACACTGCAAACTCTACCGTTTTTATTTGGATTGCTGACGAATTCTTTCATACTCTCAGCTCTTTATATCAAAACAAAGAGTCTCTGGATTTGCGTTATGACACATTCGATCATTAATGTCTTGTCTCAGCTAACCATAGATACTAATCGATACGAAACCTACCTAATCAAAATTTTCGTCATCTTGGTATCCTGCTATATGGTAATACATAAAAAAGATGAGTATAATCGGTATGAATAAAATTAATATAAATCTTCAAAACCAAATCAAAAAAGATTTGGTTTTTTAAGAATTAGAAATCTATTTTTCAGTATATAGTATAATTTTTACCCCTTACTTTGTTAAGAATGATTAGAATATTGTATAATAAGAAAAAGGAGAAAAGCATAAATGAATAATTCTGGAATTAAAAAAAGTCATAAAAGGTTACTAATCGTTTTGTCAATCTCAATTATCACAGCAGTTGGTATTTTTATGTTTAGTATGTTAGGGAAATCCCAAGAAGAACGTCGGAATAAAGAGTATGAAGTTAGTTTGATTGAAACTTTAAAAGATAGTTATGAGGGTATTGAAGAAATTAGATTTTCTAATGCAAACTACACAAATCCGCCAGGAAGTTGGACTTGCGTAGTTGAACTATATTTTAATGAGAGAAGCATAAAATATAAAATTAATTATTCAAAAAAAGATAAACGTATTTCTGATGTATCTTTAGAGAGAGAGAATAGAAAAGAGGACCGAGAATTTTTAAATAGTCACTTGGGTAAGACTAGTAAACTCACAAAAATTATTTTTTCAGATGGTTCAGAAGGAGAATATTAATGGTATACACTTATACTGATAAACAACTCAATGAATTAAATCACGGAAAAAATGTTTATAGTGTAAATTCTGAATATGCTGAGAAAAAGAGGAAATGATAATGAGTAAAGACAGATTAAGAAAAAGCTATAAACCATTATTCATAGTTTTACTACTCGCAACCATCACAGCAGGAGGTGTTTTTATGTTTTCTATGTTAGGGAAATCCCAAGAAGAGCGTCGGAATAGAGAGTATGAAGTTAGTTTGGTGAATGCTTTAAAGAATTCCTACCAAGGGATTGAGGAGATTAAAATTTCCAATCCAGAGTACACAAGCCCTCCAGGTTCGTGGTCTTGTGATGTCGAAATTAAATTTAAAGATGAAAGAACTCTTTCATATGGAATTAATCATCATTTAAACTATAAAACCAATTATGGTGGACGTCAAGAAACAAACGAAGATTGGCAGTATTTAGAAAATCATAAAGGGCAAACTTTAAATTCAGTGAAAATTACTTATTCTGATAGTGAGCAAGGAGAACTATGATGTATTTCCAATATACTGATGAACACTTGAATAATTTAAACCAAGATTATGCTGTTTATAGTGTGAACGAAGAGTTTTCAAGTAGAAAAAAGACAAAACAGGTTGTAGAAAAGTCTAATATTGATCCTAAAAACGAAACCAATACAATAAACACTTCCGATGGTCAAGAATTCCGTGTTGTTGCCACTAAGTCTGACCCAGTAACGGGATTTGATGGACTGGCAGTTGCACCAATAGTCAACGGTGAACCAGATTATAAAAATGTAGCTGTGATTGCTGCGGGAACGGACCCTGGGAGTCCTACTAAGATTGATGTCGGAACAGCAGTTGCAGAAAGAGAGTCAGGTTTATCCCCTCAATATTATGTAGCAGACCGATTTGTAAAAGAAATTATGGATGATCCCCGATATGAAGTCAGTCAACTATCTGGCTATTCACAAGGTTCTTATATGCTGAAGGTAGGAGCTAAATACCACATCCCTACGACTACCTTCAATGCTTGGTTTTTTTATAATTCACTTTCTAATGAGGAAAAAGCATTCATAGATAAAAATCCTGCTATGTTTATAGATTATAGAAGGAATTATGATGTTGTTGTGTTTGGAAATGATTTCAACCATCCTGAATTATTCAATAAATCATTTTTAGAAATGCCTGATACCATATATTGGCTTGACGGAACTAGTCACAATATAGGTGATTGGGAGTTTGATCCTGTAACAGGTCAAGTTGTTGATGGTAAAGGTGGGAAGCACTTGGTTAGTGGCGTTTATCGAGCGTATGCTAACAGTCTCCGAGGAATGGCTCATTACAAGGACTTGAAGTCAAAATGGTCAAAAAATGGCATTAGTAGCTCTGAAGAAATATACTTAGATGCAGCTCAGGGTTCTATCTTATCATCATCTATGGCTACGGCAGCAAGAACTGGAGCTGATGAAGTGAGCGCCTTAGCCCAAAAAGCCAATCAGGAATTACAAGAAATTTGGTCAAAAATCGACTTTACGAGCTACACAGCATTAGCTCCCTATGAGGTTGAGGCCCTTTTTGCTAGCCAAGGTATCACTCAAGCACAGTTCATCGATACATTTCAGACAGAGACAAATCAAACAGCCACTAAGATGAATGCTTCCGCCCAAGCATTTGAACAGTTAGATAAACAATTACAGGAAGTCATCGAAAAAACAGTGGCAACAGACACACAATTAGCCAAGGAGTTTCGACAATGGAAAGAAAAGATGTAAATCTCCTTTTTCTTATTATAGTGTAATATAGACAAATCTTATAGTATAGTAAGAAAAAGGAGAAAAACTCAAATGAACAATTCTGGAATTAAAAAAAGTCATAAAAGGCTGCTAATCGTTTTGTTAGTTGCATTCATTACAGCAGGAGGTGTTTTTATGTTTAGCATGTTAGGGAAATCCCAAGAAGAGCGTCGAAATAGAGAATATGAAGTTAGTTTGGTAAATGCCTTGAAGAATTCTTATCAAGGGATAGAAGAAATCGAAATTACCAATCCAACATATACGAACCCTCCTGGCGACTGGTCTTGTAAGGTTGATATTTTGTTTGAAGATGGAGAAAAAATATTCTATGGAATTCCACATGACTTAGATGATAAAGAAAATTATAATGGTCGTATGACTTATGGACAGCGAGATTTTCTTAACCTAAGAAAAGGAATAACAACTAATACAGTTACGGTTACATACTCTAACAAAGAAAGAGGGGAGCAGTAATGGTATTTAATTATACTGATAAACAACTTAATGAATTAAACCACGGGAAGAATGTATACAGTGTCAATTCTGAATACGCTGAGAGAAATAATAAACCTTTGGTTACAGAAGCTCCTAATCCGAATCCTTCTTCATCTGATTTTGAAGAAACCAATACAATAACCACCTCAGATGGTCAAGAGTTCCGTGTTATTGCGACTAAGTCTCACCGAGGAACAGGTTTTGATGGTTTGGCGGTAGCTCCTATAGTAAACGGTCAACCGGATTATAAAAGTATAGCTGTGATTGCTGCTGGAACAGATCCTGGGGGTCCTACTAAGATTGATAGATTTAAAATAACTTTTTCTTATTATAGTGTAATATAGACTAATCTTATAGTATAATAAGAAAAAGGAGGAAATCTTAAATGAACAATTCCAGCACTAAAAAAAGTCATAAAAGGTTACTAATCGTTTTGTCAATTGCAATTATTACAGTAGGAGGTGTTTTTATGTTTAGCATGTTAGGGAAATCCCAAGAAGAGCGTCGAAATAGAGAGTATGAAGTTAGTTTGGTAAACGCCTTAAAGAATTCCTATGAAGGGATAGAAGAGATCAAGATTACAAATCCTGATTATACAAACCCGCCGGGATCATGGTCTTGTGATGTTGAAATTAAGTTTATTGATGAAAAAACTATTAAATATGGGATTGGATATTCTTTAGACACCGAAGAAATAACAGATGCTTCATTGGAATGGGAAGGAAGAATAAAAGATAGACAATTTTTGAATGAAAACAAGGGTAAAACCACTTCGAAAATCAGGGTAACTTATTCTGATAACGACGAAGGAGAGCAATAATGACATTTAATTATACAGATAAACAGCTTAATAATTTAAATAGAGATACTGGAGTTTACAGTGTGAATCCAGAGTTTGCTAGACGAAAACATAAAAAGCTTGTTGTTAATAAACCTGATTCAGAATTAGCTAGCTATGAAACCAACACTATAACCACCTCAGATGGTCAAGAATTCCGTGTTGTTGCCACTAAGTCTGACACTGAAACTGGTTTTGATGGGCTGGCGGTAGCTCCTATAGTCAATGGCAAACCAGATTATAAAAATGTAGCCGTGATTGCTGCTGGAACTGACCCTGATAGTCCGGTGAATAAAACTATGTTTAGTTCACGCGATGTCAATAGTGCCATAATTGCAAGGCAAACTTATTTATCTCCACAATATAAGGTTGCTGACCAATTTGTAAAAGAGCTTATGGACGATCCTAGATATGAAGTCAGTCAACTATCTGGTTATTCACAAGGATCTTATATGCTAAAAGTAGGGGCTAAATACCACATCCCTACAACCACCTTTAATGCTTGGTTTAAATACGGCGCACTCACACTAGAAGAAAAAGCATTTATTGAAAGCAATCCTTCTATGTTTATAGATTACCGTAGAAAACATGATGATGTAGTACGTTGGAATGATTTCAATCACCCTGAATGGTACACCAGTCCGATTGATATTACAAATTCTATGCCTAGCACGATTCACTGGCTTGATGGGACTAGTCATAAAATTGGTGACTGGGAGTTTGATCCTGTAACTGGTCAAGTTGTAGATGGCAAAGGAGGGAAACCCTTAATCAGTGGCGTTTATCGAGCTTATGCCAACAGTCTCCGAGGAATGGTTCATTACAAGGACTTGAAGTCAAAATGGTCATCAGGTGGCATTAGTAGTTCTGAGGAAATATACTTAGATGCAGCTCAAGGTTCTATCTTATCATCATCTATGGCTGCAGCAGCAAGAACTGGAGCTGATGAAGTGAGCGCCTTAGCAAAAAAAGCCAATCAAGAATTACAAGAAATTTGGTCAAAAATCGATTTTACGAGTTACAGTGCATTAGCTCCCTATGAAGTTGAGGCACTTTTTGCTAGCCAAGGTATCACTCAAGCACAGTTTATTGATACGTTTCAGACAGAGACAAATCAAACAGCCACTAAGATGAATGCTTCCGCCCAAGAATTCGAAAATTTGGATAAACAATTACAAGAAGTCATCGAAAAAACAGTAGCAACAGATAAGCAATTAGCCAAGGAGTTTCGACAATGGAAAGAAAAGATGTAAAATGGGAGGAAATAAGAGAGAAAGAGAGAGAACTGTATACTCTAGAAGAACGATATTATCAAGAAAAGAAGAAACTCGATAACAAAGCCCTTGATCTAGACGAACGAAATGCAAACTTAGAAAAACTGATGTCCGAAGAAGTTGATAAAATGTATCAAATCTTGAGAAAATTTGATTCAACTGCTGATGATATTAGAGACTACTTTACAGAAATAGAAAATCTGAGACACTTTTCAGATCAAGTATACCGAGAACATAGAATTCAACTCGAAGATGAGAGAGAAAAATGCGATAAGGAATTTCGCAAAAAAAGAAATGAATTAGACGAAGAATTTCACAAACTAAGGAGAGATTATGCAAGCACCAATGGATGAGTACTATACTGATGAAGAATACCAGTATGCACTGAAACAAATGTATCGAATGATGGAACGAAACAGAATCATTGCGGAAGCAAAGTTAGCCATAACAGCAAAAAATAAATTAAAAGAAAACTTTAATAAGGCAGCTAAGAAAATTGCTACAGAAACCAAATCAACCATTACAAGCATAAACAGCCAAATGGACACTGCAATTCAAGGTAAAGTACGCAAGAGTCTTGAAGAAAAGATTCCGAATATGTTGCTCAAGTATGATGAAATTTAATAAAAGGTTCAGGATAACTAGCGTAAAGTTAGATTTCTGTTTTAAGTTTCTTGTTACATCTTTCCGAAAAACTATAATTTTCTTGAAAAATATATGAGTCTATGCTATACTACTAGTAGACTTAATTATGGAGAAAATACATGAAACGTGAGATTTTACTGGAACGAATCGACAAACTAAAACAAATTATGCCCTGGTATGTTCTGGAATACTACCAATCAAAGCTTGCTGTTCCCTACAGTTTTACGACCTTGTACGAATACTTAAAGGAATACGATCGATTTTTCAGCTGGGTTTTAGAATCTGGAATTTCAAATGCTGATAAAATATCTGACATTCCTTTATCGGTCTTGGAAAATATGTCTAAAAAAGACATGGAATCCTTTATCCTTTATCTACGTGAACGTCCATTGCTGAATGCCAATACAACCAAACAAGGTGTCTCTCAGACGACCATCAATCGGACCTTATCAGCACTTTCTAGTCTTTACAAGTATCTGACCGAGGAAGTTGAAAACGACCAAGGGGAGCCTTATTTCTATCGTAATGTAATGAAGAAAGTTTCAACCAAGAAAAAGAAAGAAACACTTGCTGCCAGAGCTGAAAACATCAAGCAAAAGCTCTTTCTAGGTGATGAAACAGAAGGTTTTCTGACTTATATCGACCAAGAGTACCCACAACAGCTCTCAAATCGTGCCTTATCCTCCTTTAATAAAAATAAAGAACGTGATTTAGCTATTATTGCCCTTCTCCTAGCATCTGGTGTCCGCTTATCCGAAGCTGTTAATCTAGATCTAAGAGATCTTAATCTCAATATGATGGTTATTGATGTCACACGTAAGGGGGGAAAACGTGACTCGGTCAATGTCGCTGCCTTTGCCAAGCCTTATCTAGAGAATTATCTCGCCATTCGAAATCAACGCTATAAGACGGAAAAGACGGATACAGCACTCTTTTTGACCTTATATCGTGGTGTTCCCAATCGTATCGATGCTTCCAGTGTTGAAAAAATGGTTGCTAAGTACTCTGAGGACTTCAAAGTGCGTGTAACTCCCCACAAACTACGCCATACGCTAGCAACAAGACTTTATGATGCAACTAAATCGCAAGTTTTGGTCAGCCATCAGTTAGGACACGCCAGTACACAAGTCACTGACCTCTATACCCATATCGTCAATGATGAACAAAAGAATGCTTTGGATAGTTTATAGGCTACATAAAATTATTTATGTAAAATATTGCTCATAAAAAGAAGCTGCTAAAACAAGCAACTTCTTTTTGATTTATTCCACTACTGCTTCAGCGATTTCTTCACGGCTAATTCCAGCAAAGTAGCGTGTGATATCAATAGTTTCTAGTGACTTGAGGACATCTTCGCGTTCGTATTTCACTCCACGAAGGACATCTTCTACAGCTGCAACGTCCTCGATACCAAAGAAGTCACCGTAAATCTTGATATCTTGGATTTTTGATTCAATGACGTTGGCAAAAACTTCAACCTTACCACTAGTGAATTTTGTTCCCCGACGGACGTTAAATTCAGGTGATTTACCGTAGTTCCAGTCCCAAGTCCCAAACTTAGTTTCTTTGATTCGATTGATTTCCGCCAATTCTTGCTCAGAAAAAACGTATTCCGTCATCTCTGGGTACTCTTTTTTCATGTATTCCAATAGCAAATCACGGAATTCTTCAACTGTGATTTTTTCTGGTAATTCATTGACAATATTGGTTACACGAGCACGGACAGATTTCACACCTTTTGATTCAAATTTATCTTTTGAAACCTTGAGGGCGTTAGCAAGGACTGATAGGTCAACGTCAAAAAGCAAGCAACCGTGGTGCATGATACGCCCATTGATATAGGCTTGGGCATTACCACAGAATTTTTTGCCATCAATCTCAAGGTCATTACGGCCTGTGAACTCAGCTTTAACACCGAGTTGAGTCAAGGTATTGATAACTGGAGTTGAGAAGCTCTTGAAGTCAAAGGCCTTGTTTTCATCTTCTTTTGAAATGATAGTATAGTTGAGGTTGTTTAAATCGTGATAAACAGCTCCACCGCCACTGATACGGCGGACTACCTCAATGCCATTTTCACGGACATAATCACGGTTGATTTCTTCGATAGTATTCTGGTGACGACCAACAATGATAGAAGGTTTGTTAATCCAAAGTAGGAAGATTTGATCCTCATCCAAAAGGTGTTTAAAGGCATATTCTTCCAAGGCGATATTAAAAGCAGTGTCGTTTGAATGATTGATAATGTATTTCATAGTATTTCCAAAAATTTAGTTTTTAAATTCTGTTCATAGCAATCAAATTTTCTAAAGTGGTAAAAAGAAATGTAACGTGTTATCGTTACATTTCTCGGAAAAATTGAGACAAGAGGGTCAATTTTTAGGCATGGAACTCTAATAGAGGTCGCTGCCGTCCGTACTACTTTAAGAAAATTTAGTTGAAAATCTTATTTATTTTTTCTTAGGTGAATGGATAGCCATTCCTAGAACATCCGCAAATGCTTCGTACATCACTTCAGAGTAGGTTGGGTGTCCGTGGATGGTCTTCAGCATTTCCTCAACAGTGATTTCCATTTCGATAATGCTTGATGCCTCGTTAATCAATTCTGCGGCTGCAGGACCAATGATGTGCACACCAAGGATTTCCCCGTATTTCTTATCTGCAATGACTTTTACGAAACCTTGAGCAGCATCCGATGCAATGGCACGACCGTTGGCTGCAAAGTTGAATTTACCGATTGCAACATCGTATTTCTCACGTGCTTGTTCTTCAGTCAAACCTACTGCTGCTACTTCAGGGAGAGTATAGATGGCTGCAGGAGTCAAGTTCAATTTGGCAACAGCATGATTTCCTTTGAGGGCATTTTCAGCGGCAACTTCACCCATGCGGAAGGCTGCGTGCGCCAACATCTTCGTACCGTTGATGTCACCTGGTGCGTAAATACCTGGAACAGATGTTTCCATGTATTCATTGACCTTGATACGTCCACGATCCAACTCAAACTCAACATCGCCAATTCCTTCGAGGTCTGGCACACGACCGATTGAAAGAAGAGCTTTGCTTGCGATGATATCGTCTTTTCCTTCAACCTTGATACGAAGTTGACCATTTTCTTCGATGATTTCTTCCAATTTTGTACCTGTTAAGATAGTCATACCTTTGCGTTCCAAAATCAAGCGAAGGTTCTTAGACACTTCCGCATCCATAGCTGGAACGATACGATCCATCATTTCGATAACAGTCACTTTTGAACCAAATGTCATGAAGGCTTGGCCGAGTTCGATACCGACAACCCCACCACCGATGATTACGAGGCTTTCTGGCACTTCGTTCATTTCAAGAATATCATCGCTGGTCATCACAAGTGGAGATTCCATACCAGGGACGTTAATCTTGCTGACTTTTGAACCACCGGCAAGGATGATTTTCTTGGTTTCAAGTAACTCTGAACCATTAACCAAGACATTCTTATCTTTAGTGATTGTACCAATTCCCTTATGAACAGTAACTCCGTAACTACGAAGAAGACCCGCAACACCACCTACCAAGGTATTGACAACCTTAGACTTAGTTTCAAGGAGTTTGTCCATATCTACAGTGAAGTTTGGATTTTCGATGACGATACCACGATTTGCTGCATGACCGATATTTTCGATGATTTCAGCGTTGTGAAGGTAGGTCTTAGTTGGGATACAGCCACGGTTCAAGCAGGTTCCACCGAGTTCAGATTTCTCAACAAGGGCAACTTTACCACCAAGTTGTGCTGCTTTAATCGCTGCAACATAACCAGCAGGACCTCCACCAATCACAACGATATCAAAGGCGTCATCACTCTTACCGTCGTCGTTTGAGGCACTAGCTTCTGGCGCCTGGCTAGCTTCTGGCGCTACAGCACCAGCTGTTGGGATGTTTTCTCCTTCTTCACCAAGGTAACCGATGACTTCCGTTACAGGGACAGTTTCACCATCTCCTTTGAGGATGGCAATCAAGTATCCATCTTCTTCGGCTTCCAATTCCATGCTGACTTTGTCAGTCATGATTTCCAAAAGGATTTCTCCTTCTTTTACAAATTCTCCGACTTTCTTATTCCATTGGACGATTTGTCCTTCTGTCATATCCACGCCGGCTTTTGGCATAATTACTTCTAAGGCCATGTCTTACTTCCTTTATCTAAAACTCTAAAATAACAGTAGCTAACTTAAACCAACATTGAGATTGGGTTCTCAATTAAGGCTTTCAAGTCTTTCATAAACTTAGCACCAGCCATACCATCTACAACACGGTGGTCAATAGTTAAACCAAGGCTCATGATAGGACGAATAACAATCTCACCATTGACAACAACAGGTTTCTCTACTGTTGAGCTAACCCCGAGGATTGCTGAGTTTGGTTGGTTAATAATCGGACCAAAGGACTGAACACCAAACATTCCCAAGTTACTGATTGTGAAGGTTGAATTTTGCAGTTCGCTTGGAGCCAATTTACCATCCAAGGTACGACCAATGACATCCTTAAAGGCTACAACCAACTCTGACAAGCTCATCTTTTCAGCATTGTAAACAACTGGTGTCATCAATCCGTTATCCATCCCAACCGCCATCGCAAGGTTGACATAGTTATGAGTGATAATGGTCTTGCCGTCTTCTGTCAATGAAGCGTTGATGTAAGGGTGTTTCATCAATGTTTTTACAACAGCGAGTGAAAGAAGGTCTGTTACAGTAGTCTTCTTACCAGTCGCTTCCATAATCGGATCAAGAACCTTCTTACGAAGGGCCAGCATTTCAGTCATATCAACTTCATAGTTGAGTGTGAAAGTTGGCGCAGTTAGGTAAGATTCAACCATACGTTGCGCGATAACCTTACGCATTGGTGTCATTGGAATACGCTCAATCTCACCATAAGGAGTGATATTGTCTGGAACTTCTTCCACTTTTTCGATTTGAGCAGGAGACTTGATGGTGTCGTTTTCGATATTTTCAGGAAGCAAGGCCAAAACGTCCTTCTTCATGATCTTACCACGATGACCTGTTCCTTGGATTTCCTGCCAAGCAATGTTATGTTCGAGGGCAATTCGTTTTGCAAGTGGCGAAATGCGAACCACGTTTGTGTCTTTATAAGTTTCCACGTCTTCTTTGTGGACACGACCGTTTGCACCTGAGCCAGAAACGTCGTAGAGGTTGATCCCTAGATCATTCGCTAACTTTCTAGCCGCAGGAGTCGCTCTTAGCTTGTCATCAGCCATGACCTCTCCAATTCTATACTAAGATATTTAGGACGAAAAGAGTTCTGCACCTAAAAGATACAAAGTTTCTCGTCTTTTTTATTTTATTTACATAACTTATATTATGTATTATTCTTTGTTATAAGCCTTACGGATTGCATCTTTGATGCTTTCAACTGTTGGAATCATTGCATTTTCTAGATTTTGTGCGTAAGGCATTGGCACATCTTCTCCGGCGCAACGGCGGATTGGTGCGTCTAGATAATCAAATGCTTCTGATTCTGAAATAATTGCTGAAATTTCTCCGATATAGCCACTTGTTTTGTGGGCGTCGTTGACTAGCACCACCTTACCAGTCTTCTTAACTGAGTTAATGATGATATCCTTATCAAGCGGTACAAGAGTACGTGGGTCCACAATTTCAACTGAAATTCCCTCTTCTGCTAATTCTTCAGCAGCTTGAACCACACGGCGAAGCATTTTTCCATAAGTAACGACTGTTACATCTGTACCTTCACGTTTGATTTCACCAACTCCAAGTGGGATTGTGTAGTCTGGATCAACTGGAACTTCCCCTTTTTGGTTAAATTCTGACTTGTATTCAAGGATGATAACAGGGTTGTTATCACGGATAGAAGACTTGAGCAGTCCTTTCATGTCAGCAGGCGTACCTGGAGCTACAACCTTGAGACCAGGGATGTGTGTAAACCAAGACTCTAGAGATTGCGAGTGCTGGGCCGCAGAACCAACTCCGTTACCAGCTGCACAACGTACAGTCATTGGAACCTGACCTTTCCCACCAAACATATAACGTGTTTTAGCAGCTTGGTTGACGATATTGTCCATGGCAATAACAGAGAAGTCCATAAAGGTCATATCAACGATTGGGCGAAGTCCTGTCATAGCTGCTCCTGCTGCTGCTCCAGAAATTGCTGCTTCAGAAATCGGACAGTCACGAACACGTTCTGGACCAAATTCTTCGAGCATTCCAACAGAAGTACCGAAGTCTCCTCCAAAGACACCGACGTCTTCTCCCATCAAGAATACATTTTCATCGCGACGCATTTCCTCAGACATAGCAAGGATAATGGTGTCACGGAACGACATTGTTTTTGTTTCCATTTTATCTCTTTCTCCTTAGTCTGCGTAAATATCTTCAAATGCGGATTCAAGCGGTGGGAATGGGCTTTCCTCAGCAAATTTAACAGAGGCTTCTACTGCTTCCTTGACTTGTGCTTGAATTTCTTCCAATTCTTCGGCACTCGCAATGTTGTTCTCAACGAGATAGTTACGAAGGTTTTCGATTGGGTCTTTTTGTTTCCACAATTCCACTTCTTCACGCGTACGATATTTACCAGGGTCAGATGATGAGTGACCAAGCCAACGATATGTGACACTTTCAATCAAGACTGGTCCATTGCCACCACGAACATGGTCTACAGCTTTCTTAAATCCTTCATAGACATCGACGACATTGTTTCCGTCTTCAATAAACATTCCAGGAATTCCATAAGCTGCGCTACGGTGATGGATATGTTCCACGTTAGTCATTTTCTTGATATCCGCAGAGATACCGTAACCGTTGTTAATGCAGTAGAAAATAACAGGAAGTTTCCAAATAGAAGCCATGTTCACTGCTTCGTGGAAAACAC
This sequence comes from Streptococcus oralis, assembly GCF_026782235.1. Classification (GTDB taxonomy): domain Bacteria; phylum Bacillota; class Bacilli; order Lactobacillales; family Streptococcaceae; genus Streptococcus; species Streptococcus oralis_CC. Next base: position 388,881 of record NZ_JAKUWE010000003.1, read on the forward strand.
CTTCGTTGGTCGCACCATCTCCAAAGAAGCAGACAACGATTTTACCAGTATGTTGCATTTGCTGACTGAGGGCTGCACCAACAGCGATTCCCATACCACCACCTACGATACCATTGGCACCGAGGTTCCCAGCATCCAGGTCAGCGATGTGCATAGAACCACCTTTTCCTGTACAGGTTCCAGTGTATTTTCCAAGGATTTCAGCCATCATTCCGTTAAGGTCAATCCCCTTAGCAATAGCTTGCCCGTGTCCACGGTGATTTGAGGTAATCAGATCATCTGGGTTGAGAGCCAACATAGCCCCCACGTTAGCAGCTTCTTCTCCAACAGAAAAGTGCGTCATTCCTGGCACTTTTCCTTTCTTTACTAATTGTGCAATTTTTAAGTCCATACGACGGATTTCTTCCATCTTACGGAACATCTCTAGCAAAAGATTTTTATCTAAAGTTGACATCTTCTTGCCTTTCTAACTTTGTACTTACTTTACTATTTTACCGTTTTTAGAAAACACTGTCAAAGTATATGGCTAATAAAATTTCACAAGGTAAAAAAATAAACCCCTGTTAAAACAGGGATTCTCTCTAGTTAGAGTATTTTTTCACAAAGTGCTTTTTCAGGATATTTTCCAAAAATTAGCTCAATCTTTTCATTACGGTTTTCAGACGCCATTGATACAAACAACCAGAAACAATCAAGCTGGCAATTAACCCAATCCAGTAAGCAAATGCCCCTAAGTCAGTTACTTGATCTAGTAAATATCCTAGAGGTATCGCTACTCCCCAATATCCGATTAGGCCAAGATAGAAAGGAACGATAGTGTCCTTATACCCTCTTAAAATCCCCTGAAGCGGAGCCGCAAAGGTATCAGCTAACTGGAAAAAGAGACTGTAGGTTAGAAATACAGCAGTTGTTTCAATGAAGTGAGGGTCATTTCCGTATAGACTTGCTACACGATCTCTAAAAATGTAGAGAAAGGACAGGGTAAGACCTGCAAAAATAAGGGCTGTTATTCTCCCCAGACGAGCATAGGTTTTTGCATCCTCAAAACGTTTAGCCCCAACCTCGTAAGACACAACAATCGCCATAGCAGAGGAAATACTCATGGGAAAAGCGTACATGAGGCTGGAAAAGTTCATAGCTGACTGGTGACTGGCGATGATGAGCGATGAAAACTTAGCCATGATTAGTCCCACTACGGAGAAAATAGCCACTTCCGCAAAGACGGTTCCCCCGATTGGTAGACCTAATCGAACACCTTCCTTGATTTTATCTATATTTAGTGGAATAGGTTTTTCAAGATGTAACGCTTTTAATCTTTCCTGTTTGAACAAAACAAGAAGAGAAATCCCCAATAAAACCCAATAGGCTAGAGAAGTTCCTAGCCCTGCTCCTGCGCCACCAAGCTCAGGAAAACCGAATGCTCCATATATCAAAAGATAGTTAAAACCACTATTAAGAGGAAGTAATAGGAGCATGAGGTACATAGATAGCTTGGTCAAACCAAGAGAATCTAACAATGACCGAATGACACTAAAAAGCAACAAGGGAATAATCCCGATAGAAAGGTACCAAAGATAAGAAACCGCAACTGCCGCCACTTGAGCTTCTAGTCCGATATGGTTTAAGACAGGCGGCGCTAAGAATACTACCATACCAAGCAAGACCAAAGACAATCCGAAAGCCAAGTAGATAAATTGGTAAAAGTCAGATGCCACTTCTTCCTTTTTGCCTCGTCCCAGATGATGGCCTATGATGGGAACCATGGCCGAAACAATCCCTGTTAAAAAAGTAAAGAAAGGATTCCATAGACTCGTTGTAGTTGATACAGCAGCCAAGTCCATGGTATTGTACTGCCCAGTCATGGTTGTATCAACAAAAGAGGCAGAATAATTGGCAAACTGATAAATCAGGATAGGAAAAAATATCTTAAGAAATAAAATAAACTTATCTTTAAATTGATGGGTTCGATACATATACGCTCTCTATTCTTATAGTTTATAGAGCAGAATCCCATCTAGTTTTTGTAAACGATTTGTCCCTTACAGATGGTATATTTGACCTGCCCTTTTAAAGTTTCACCGATAAATGGTGAGTTTGCAGCTTTTGAAGCAAAATGGGAGTCCACAAGGCGGTCAGCCTTAGCATCAAAGATAGTGATATCCGCTGGACCATTCTCAGCCAAGTAACCAGCTTCAAAGTTGTAAAGTTTGGCTGGATTAACAGTCATTTTTTCTAGCAATTCCATCAAGCTTAGCTCACCAGCTTCCACTAAATAAGTCAAACCAAGAGAAAGAGAGGTTTCTAAGCCAGTCATACCAGATGGCGCTTTGGTGATATCTTCTACATTTTTCTCATCTGCATGGTGAGGCGCGTGGTCTGTCGCGATAACTGTGATAACACCTGACTTGAGACCCTCGATAACGGCACGACGGTCTGATTCCAAACGAAGCGGAGGATTCATTTTAGCATTACTACCTTGAGTCAAGAGAAGTGCTTCTGTCTTAGAGAAATGCTGTGGCGCTACTTCTGCTGTGACTTGCGCTCCCAAACCTTGAGCGAATTCCACTACCTTGACACTTTCTTCCTTAGACAAATGCTGAATGTGAACATGGGCATTGGTTGCATAGGCAATCATAACATCACGCGCAATCATGGCGTATTCTGCCACCCCTGTCGCACCACAAATATGAAAATGTTCCTTAGCGATGTTTTCGTTAAATCCAAGAATCCCATTCAAACCTGGATCTTCCTCATGAAGGCTGATAAAGGTATTGTGTTTTTTGGCTTCTTCCATGGCTTCCTTGACAACTTTACTACTTTCAAGTGGAATACCGTCATCAGAAAAACCAACAGCTCCAGCTTCTAAAAGCGCCTTAAAGTCTGTCAAATCTAGGCCATTAAAGTTCTTAGTAATGGTCGCAACTGTCTTGACATTGATCTTTTCTTTAGCAGCTGACTGGAGAACTTCTTGCAAAGTCTCTACGTCTGAAATAGTTGGACTAGTATTAGCCATCATGACAACGGTTGTAAAGCCACCTGCAGCGGCTGCTAGGGCACCAGTATGAATGTCTTCTTTATGAGTTTGACCAGGTTCACGGAAATGAACATGGATATCGACCAAGCCAGGCGCAACCACAAGCCCAGTAGCATCAATCACCTCTGCTCCTTCTTCCTTGATTTCAGGTGCAATTTTGACAATTTTCCCATCTTGGACCAAAACATCACACACTTGATCCAAACCAGACTTGGGATCCATTACACGACCATTTTTGATAAGTAGCATCTGCTTTCTCCTTTATTCATAGAAATCAACTTGGGTATCCAATAATTTATCCCCATCATAAACAAACTTGGCTGAAAAGAAGGGTTTGTCCTCTAAAAGCCACTCAACAAAGGTGTGGTCACCCTCCCAAGTTGGCTTGCTCAAAACTTCATCATAGGGAACCCATTCTAGCGTCCCCTCATTGCAGTCAATCAACTCACCTTCAAACTCTGTCACCTTAAAAACATAGGTGTACCAGTCTAAATCTGGCGTAAATTCAGGGAAAGTGATAATGCCTTTTAGAACTGGCTTGGCTTTCAGGCCTGTCTCTTCGAGGATTTCACGCGCAGCGCATTCTTGAGGTGTCTCCCCTCGCTCTAACTTACCACCCACACCAATCCATTTGCCTTCATGGACATCATTTGGCTTCTTATTGCGATGCAGCATGAGCAGTTCTTTTCCGTTATCAATGTAGCAAATCGTCGCTAACTGAGGCATATTTTCTCCTTATCTAAGCCAATCGATTGGCACTTGTCCTGTCTCTTTTAAAAATGCATTAGCCTTGGAAAAAGGCTTGGAACCCCAAAATCCTCTGAAAACAGATAAAGGACTAGGATGGGCTGATTCGATAATCAAGTGGTGTGGATTGGTAACCAAGACCTTCTTCTTACGTGCATAAGCACCCCAGAGTATAAAAATCACTGACCTATCTAGATTATTGACAACCCGAATCACAGCATCTGTAAAAGGCTCCCATATTAGCCCAGCATGACCATTGGCCTGCCCAGCAGGAACGGTCAAACAAGCATTGAGAAGTAAGACTCCTTGTTCAGCCCAAGCAGTTAAATCATGGGATTTCTTAACGCCGATGTCATCTGACAATTCTTTCAAGATATTTTGCAAGGATGGCGGAGCTGGGATAGAGTCAGGAACAGAAAAACTCAAGCCCTGCGCCTGATCTGGCCCGTGATAGGGGTCTTGCCCTAAAATCACCACCTTAACTTCTTCAAGCGGTGTAGTCAATAGAGCCTGAAAAATCTTTTCCTTAGGTGGATAAACAGTTCCCTGAGCATAGACCTGATCCATAAACTGATTGATTTCCCCGAAATAACCCTCAGGTAATTGCTCCTTAATCAAAGCATGCCAAGATGAGTGTTGCATCGCCAACTCCTTCGTTTTTACTGCTTCTATTATAGCAAAAAGTGGCTATCTAAACCACTTTTTACAGTTTATCCAAACAATCCAGCAAGTTTTGGTAAGAATGGACTTCATAAGTTGGCTGGGCTTGTGTGTGATTTTCAAGGTGATGAGGGTTGTACCAGATAGTATCTATGCCAGCATTATTGCCACCTTGAATATCTGCTGTTAGGGAATCTCCAATCATCAGGACTTTTTCTTTATCAAATCCTGCAATCTGCTGACCGATTTTTTCATAGAATAGTGCATCAGGCTTTTGCGTTTGCAACTGCTCAGAGATAAAGACTTGGTTGAAATAAGGAGCCAGACCTGATTGAGCCAAACGTCCCGTTTGAATGGCAGTGATGCCATTTGTCGCAGCGTACAGTTCATAATCACGCTCAATGAGACTGTCCAAAAGTTCATGAGCCCCGGAAATAGTTTGTCCCTGCTTGGCGAGATAAAATTGGTATCGCTGAGCAAGTAACCTACCGTCTTTCTTCATTCCAAAATGAGCAAATAAACGAGAAAAGCGCGTGTTAACCAGTTCTTGTTTACTGATTTTCTTTTTCTCCAAGTCCTTCCAGAGAGCCTTGTTCATAGGAACGTAATAGTCTTTATAGGCTTGGATATCCGCAACTCCTTCTTCTTTTAGAAGTTGTGTCAAAGCTACATCCTCAGCAGCATCAAAATCAAGAAGAGTATGGTCAAGATCGAAGAGTAGAAATTTGTAGGGCATTGAGTTTCCTTTCTAAAGAGCAAGTTAAAATTTTATGTGATTCCAAATTCAAATAATTGATGCTAGTATCCCCTCCATATAATACGACATAATACGACATAATACGACAAGAATATATAACTTTTCGCTACTATGGACAACCTATCGGCATACTTTATTGAAATCAATTGTTGTCGTATTGTTCTCTTTTGCTACTCAGTGCTTGATGAAATGCCCCATAAATCTTTAAAGAATTTTTCGACAGTATCTGTTTGAACATTTGTCAATGATTCTTTAAAGAATGGTTTCACATTACCATTTGAGAGATATTTCGATGAACCTGATTTCTTTGATAAAACTTTTATGTTTTCCTTATTCATTATTTGAATTGCTTCAAAATATTTGTTTAAGAAGTGACTTCGAAAGTCCTGGTTATTCTTTCTTAAAAACAAGAATAATTTTTCTGAATGTTTTTCTGAATGTTTTATTGTATAAGTTAACAAGCATACCATCCAAATTTGACTAAGTAATATTTCCTTTAATTGAAAATATCGTTTAAGCGACTTAGAGATTGAGTAGCCCTTCTGCCAAACAGTTTCTCCCTCGGATGCATAAGGAAAAAATTCCCAAAGAGCTACAGGCGTTACTTCATCCTCGTTACTAATCATTTTTGAATGAATATCTTTGAGAGCTTGATGTTCTTTATGTTCCTTCATTTTAGCGTAGAAAATACTACTATCGCCATAATAGTAATCATTTTCAAGGATTGGACGATTTGTATTAAAGGGTTCTTTATATACGGTATCTTTTAATCCATACGAATCATGTTCGGAAGACATTTTAGGATTGATTCCCAATAGAATAACTCGTGGATTAATAAAATTGCCATCAAAAGCATGCTCAAAATCTTTAAATCTTGCTTGTATTACCTCTTTAGCATCTTCTTGTTGACTATTCTCAATATTATCAATCAACAAGGGAGCAAGGATATCACAATCCGTACCAGCCAAGCTAATGAATTCATACTTACCATCAGAGTAACCAGAATTTTTCCATGGATTTGATTTCTCAATCCGTTCTCTTAGATTATCGGTATCAAATATATCACCTTGCACTAAGTTATGGAAAATTGCTAAATACTCATCATAGTGGGTAGCAGTTTTTTCGTAGTCATCATCCGATATATGAAATAAACCTCCATATTTTTCTTTCAACATAATACCAATCTCCATTTCTCTTTTATATTATCAGACCTGCCAAATATGTTTTAACTTTATCACCCATAGAAATCAGCTGGAAGATATCTTAGCTGGAATCAGTCCAACCTATCGACTTCCCACACATCAAATATATCGTTCCTTGAAGCAATATAAATGTCAGTAAAGACAAAGGATAAATAATAGAGATCAAACCATTCCAATCACCAAGCCGATTTTTCAAAAGGAAAAAACAAAACCAAATAGATAGGACGGCTGTGAACTCTCCCAAACAGAGGGACACCAACTCTTTTTTAACTTTCTCTTTTTGTATGTTCATCATCTCATCCATCTATCTATCATCCTATATCAGAAAAAAGCCATTCGAATCATTTTCTAGTCAACATTTCTCAGAACAAAGGCATTCTAAGCATCGAACAGCTCAATTCCTTTAATATCAGTGCAATTCTAAACTTAGAATTACATTGATATAAATGTTTTGGTGCTATTCTAAGTTTATGACAAACCTAAATTTTAATTTTAGAAGGATTCTAAAGCTAGAAGAGCTTAAAAATAACGAGAACTAAAGCACTTCAACTAGCTAGTCTTACAATTTTTCTGATGAGCTTTAAGTTTTTTGATAGCCCAGTCATAGTGGCTGGAGGTGCTACTAACAAAGTAGGAACCTAGACTTGTCCCTCCTGTCCACTTATAGATACCTTTGGTAAAGAGTTGGTCATTGCTAAAGCCTTCCATCAACTCTAAAACCTCTTTATGCGATTGCTCTAGTAACCTAGTCGCTTCTTCTAAAGACGTTTTCTGGTGCTTCTTCCAAATAGCGACATTCATTTCCCCATAAGTTTTCCAATTATAAGGCTCAGGGAGAAAAGGTCTCTCATGACCCTTTTGATTAGAATCTACCCAAGTCAAAAGTAACTGATGCCATTCATAGAGATGGATCAGGACATCCCGTAGATTTTTATCTCTTTTCCAGTGAGCTTCTTTTTTCTTTTGGTCTTTTGAAAAATCAAAAGGAGTCTGTAGCTCCTCTTCACTTAGCTGAGAAATTAAGAGATTAAGTTTTTCATAGTTTTCCTTAGAGGCTAGCACTAGCTCCTCTTTTGTTCTTGGTCTAGGCATAGGAGTTCTCCCTTCATTTTTAAGTAGAATAAGCTATTTTCTTACTTCATTATACCATAATCAAAAAGCAGTTCTTCATTTTACGAAAAACTGCTTTTACTAACTATTTTTTATGCTTATAGTCTCTACTTTACATATAAATCTTTAAAGTGACCATCCACTTCTGCTATTTGATAGAGCAAGCGGGCTAGTCCTTGATAATCTTCTTTTAAACATGAAAGGTGGGCTTGGCCAAATAGAGTAGCCAATTCTTCTTTGAATCTTGCCCCTTTCGGATCATGATCTTTTAAGAACTTACTGAGATAGAGATTTCGAACAGCTGCAAGTTTAAAGCTAAAATACTGGTGCAGTTGTTTTTGCTCCGTATTTAAGCCGTTTTCAGCAACTGCTTTTGCATAACATTCCAAAACACCACTTTGACCATTCAGATATCGGTTCTTCATAATCCTTGCTGTTTCTTGATAGATTTCAGTCTGACTAGGACTCTTGACCTTCTTAAAATTTCCCCACATGGAGTAGGCTCCACGCTTATAGTCAATACCCTCTGCCTTCCAGGCTTCTAAGATGTCATTAAAAGCAACCTTCATGCAGGCAAAACCAGCTGGATCATGCAAATAGAGGTGCTGATGATCAATGCCATACACGGTTACGAAGTGATCCACACCATAAAGGATTGTGTGATTAGGATTGTAGGTCAGATGGCCCATATCAAGAGGTCCCAGTACGACAGGTCCATTGGACAGAAAGGTTTCTAACTTTCCTTTAATCTCTTCCGAATCTACTTCTGCTTCATCTTTTAGATAGAAGTCTTCATAGTCAAACCCAAGTATTTTTAAGGAATGAGAGATAGAAAGATCTGGCATTTCGTTATCAAAGAATACTAGAGGGTGCTGGTCATCTTCCTTTACAATACTAGCGCCATTTCCCATCGCCATGATTGCCTCTAAAAACTCTGCTTTAAAGTCATAACCATAGCCATCCAGTGCCATTGCCAATGAATAACTATAGCAAAGTGACACATCTCCAAAATACATCTGCATATTTCTGCCTCCTTATCTTCTATGGGACTATTATACCGAGAAAACTATTCTCATGCCCCATAAAATCCAAACAAATAATATGGGGTTTTGTGATCTATAGTCATGAACTTCAACAAGAAAACTGGCTGTTTCTCTCAACAACCAGTTTTCAATTTTTAAGCTAATTCTTGACTGTTTTTCTTATGAAAGAAAAGCGAGACGATAGCCAAAATACCAAAGGCTAAGCCGACATACCAGTAAGGTTGATCTAGGGTCGTTGAACGACCTGATAGATTGACAATACCTCGAAAGAGCATTCCAGCTGTTAGGACTGCAACTGCCGAGTTCCACAAGTTTAGGCTGATTCGTCCTACGTTTGGCATGATTTTCAACAGTAATGCCAGAACGATACCCCCTACTAGAGGGACTGCAAAGAGATAGTGCATATGAAGCGAGGTCTCCCCAAAACTAAAGGACTCGTAGATACGGCTAAATGCAAATAAGAAAATAGTGAGAAGACTATAGCTAACGAGTGTCTTTTTGAGGCGTTTGTTTTTGATTTTAGTAACCGATGTAGACAATATCACTCACCGCCCTTTCTGATATCTTGCTTCCACCTGTAGTCGGTTTATTGATTACCTGACCGTTAAAGTAGAGAGTTGAGGAACCACCACCATCAAGGTTATAGGCTGTCTTCACTCCGTATGATTTCATCACTTCTGCCATCTGGTAAAGTGATAAGCCCTTGCTTTCAGAGGTTCGACCATCCGAAACGACGATGATGTAGTGATTTTCATCGATAATCCCGATAGCTGTACGAGGATTCGATGACATGGCCTGACCGACTCCTGTATTGGTATCAACAGATATTTCTCCATTCTCAACTAGAGACGGACCAAATGCCAGTAGATTGACGACACCGTCCTGAACCAACTGATCGGCTGAAACTTGGTCCTCGTAGATGATTTTAAAGGAGCCGTCCTTGTAAATAGCAAGATCGCCATTACTTTCGTCTTCACGGACACTGTCACGATAGACAACTCCATTACGTATAACATAACCAGAACTATTAGCTCCATAGTAGTCACCGTTGACAGCTAGAATAGCATTGTTTTCAGCGGCTGTTACAGAGGTTTTAGCTGTGACGTTGGTTCCATAGGAGTTTTGAGCTAGAGCTGTTTTTAGATAATCCGATGAACTGAGGGTTATATCTGCCACATAGATCTGCGTTTCATTAACAGTCTTTTCAGTGAGGGTGACACTGATATTTCCATCTGAATAGCTAGTATCCGTCACCTGGGCATTTTTTGCTGCCTGACTTGCTGCTGCGATGTTAGAGGTTGAGCCGGTATTAGATACAGTGGAAATCGTTTCAGCGAGTACAAAGGTCTTCAACATCGAATAGGTAAAGGAACTTGTCAGGAGCAAGCCCAAGACCGAGGCGTATAGATAGGGTTTCTTTAAAACTTTCATAATGGGCTACAGGTCCTTTCTTTGAAAATAAAGCGAGTTTGAATGGTCCAAGAGAGAATAAAGAGCATGATTCCGACAAGTATCTTCGCAATCAGCAAATTGACTCCAAGACCCGAATTAAAGAGGCGAATCAGGATGGTGTCTAAGATAAAGAGACCAACTGCTAATCCAAAATAGCCTGATCCTGTTTTGAAACTGCTCGCCTTGTTCTTAAAGACCAATTTTTTGTTGGTGGAAAAGTTAAAGATGGAGCTAGTCACACGTGCCAAACCATTTGAGAGGAGAACACGAAGACCTGTCGGAATAAAGCTCAAGCATAGAATAAAGAGAGCGTAGACCACATAATCTACGATAAAACTACTAAAAGACGAGAGCGCAAACTTTAAAATATTTTTATAAATCATCAAGCCATCCCGAATAGGCCGGAAGTGAGAAGCCTCATTGTCGTTGATATAGACTGTTTCAATCGGAACTTCTAAGATTGGGTAGGCTTGACTTGCTTCAAGGAGCATGTTCATCTCGTATTCATACCGTTGTCCTTCTACCTTTAGCATAAAAGGGATCATATCCGTTGAAAAGGCACGTAATCCTGTCTGTGTGTCGGATACAGCGACACCCGTTTGCAGTTTAAACAAGATACGAGTCAAGCTATTTCCAAAGCGACTACGCAAGGGAACCTTGCCAGTAAAGGCACGGACACCAAGGACAAGTGTATTAGGATTTTCATTTGATTTGGTCAAGCTACGAAAGATGTCCCAGATTCTGTGTTGGCCATCTGCATCTGCTGTAACCACAGTCCCAGGTTTATTGAGAGACTGAATGTACTCAAAGGCTGTTTTCAGAGCTTGCCCTTTTCCTTGATTGACCTGGTGGCGAAGGACCTTCGCAAAATCCTCCGCTTGAGCAAAAATATCTTGGCATTCTGCCGAACTTCCATCATCAATGACAATGATGTAAAAATCGCTCTTATTGTGAATCTTTTCAATCAATTTGATGAGATTGTAGTCAGTTTCGTAAGCTGGAATAACTAGATAGTTCATATTTACACCTCTTTCTTTGATGATTGGAAAAGTATACAGATAAATGCTTAAAAATTCCTTATACTTAAATTTAAGTAAAATCAAATTTATTGTTCTTCTCATAAATTCGTGCAATCAAAGAAAGAAAAACTCTGTAAAAGCTATCTTCTACAGAGTTCGATTTGCATCTTTATAAAATGTCAGAAAATGATCTAGTACTTAATCACTGGTATCCAGAGTTCCATTTGATAGTCAGGTGACGACATGTCACCTTCGGTATAGACTTCAAAGTCTGGTGAGCCTGAGTGGCGATAGCCTGTTTCAGAGAAAAAGACCTCCAAGACATATTTCCAAGCATTGTGAATGCTAGCTGGTATAGGACCTTTGACTGGTACGATAGCATATTCAGCGGCTGGGACATCTTTGATGGACAGACCTAGTTCTTCTGCTTTCGCTTTATCCGTCACATCATAAGCAGCCATATAGTTGATGATTTCACCTTCTTTGACATCCGAACAGATGCCGAAGGATTGGCCACTGCCTAGATTCTCTAGGCTTTCCAAGCTGTGATTGTTATAGAGATCCTCCCAAGCAGACGGGCACTGACTATTGTCAATAGCTTCCAATAGGACGCCTGCTACGGTAAATGCAGGTTTCTTTTGAATCTTGATATCCATGTTCTTTCCTCCTGTAATCTTTAAGGATAATTGAAGTCTAGGAAAGATCCGATAAGGTTTTCCATTTCGAACTTCTGAGGGGGTTGCACCATGGAATTTCTTAAAGGCTGCGCTGAAGGCATCCGCAGACTCATAGCCGTATTTCATTGCTATGTCAATGACTTTCTCAGAGCCTTCCCGCAAGTCTGTCACAGCTTCTGATAGCCTGCGATTGCGCAAGTATTCTGCTAAAGTCATATCTGCTAGGATGGAAAAAAGCCTGCTAAAGAGAGCATAAGAATAGCCTGATAGCTGCTGGAATTTCTGCAAATCCACTTCTGCGTCCAGCTTACTTTCCAGATATTCCATGGTTCGATTGAATTGATGCATCATATTCTTTTTCACCTCACAAAAGATACTAAGACCGTTAAAAGCAAAGTGAAAATTGGAAAATTGACGGAGGGGCTCCTGCTCCGAGAAAATTTCATCTTTTTCACACAGCTTTTAGGCCGTGTTCAATTCTAACTATAGTCTAACAGATATAAGATACTTCCGCCCCAGAATTTTTGTACAAGATTTAAAGGTGTAAAATCTATAACTTATCTTTTAATTTCTCAACAAAGAGATAGGCTGCAGGGCAGGTCAAGGTATTCTTAATCGTCAAATGATTAATTTGATGGATCTTTTTCCGGTCTGTATGGGGGAACTCACGACAGGCCTTGGGACGAACGTCGTAGATTGAGCAGAGATTGTCTCCTCCTAGAAAGGGGCAGGGCATGGATTTGAAAACCTTATCCCCATCTTCATCCACCTGAAGGAATTCCGCTTCAAAAGCCGGTAATTTCATCTTAAAGTACTTAGCGATACGGGTGATATCTGCTTCTTTAAAGTCGGGCCCCAAAGTCTTGCAACAGTTAGCACAGGCAGTACAATCTATCTCAGCAAAAACTTCTTGGTGGATCTGCTGAGCTATCTTATCTAGATTCTTTGGTGGCTTTTTCTTTAGATTAGCTAACACTTTACGATGCTCCTTCTGCTTTTGCAGTGCTAATTGATGGTAATACTCAATATCAATCTCTTTAGACATAATTTCTTCCTAATACAAGTTTTTAGTCTATTATACCATAAACACTGCCCCCTTTTTGCCCCCTGAACAGAAAAAAAGCCCTTCGGGAAAAATCCGAGGGCCTAAAAACGTTGTTAAATCAACGATAATTTTTTTAAGTTATCTACCTATAATAAATTACCAAAAAAATGCACAATTTTAAAGAGCTTATTTTGTCTAATCTAGTAAAAGTGAGAAGGTACAAACAAGTAGGGTATTTTTAAGAGGTAACAAAAAAGGTAATAAAATTGACGGGGGCAGCAGGCAAGGGAAATAGCACTTTTCATAGTGTTATTTTTTTAATTCAGAAATGGAGTAGCTACTTAATCGATAGAAACAAAAAGCACCTAGTTTCCTAGATGCTAGCACAATAGCCCGGATTCGAACCGGAATCTCCTCAATTAAGGCGCAATTCCTATATACTACTCATTGTACTTTGGTTCATTATATCATATAATCAACTAGATATCTACCAACTCATGATACACTCCCATATTAGGTAATGGAATAATGCTAAAATACAAATCTGAATAAGTTTCAAACCATTTATTCAGATTGCTATAGGCTGGCGACTGACTAACAAATAATATACGTTGACAAGCTCCAGTCAAAAAAGCACTAAGGGGAAGAGCCCCAAAGTGCTTTTTTTATAGACTTTACAGTCTCTAATCGCATAAAGAGATTATTTTTTCAAGTTGTAGAATGATTTCAATCCACGGTATTCAGCTACTTCACCAAGTTGGTCTTCGATACGAAGCAATTGGTTGTATTTAGCGATACGGTCTGTACGTGAAAGTGAACCAGTCTTGATTTGTCCTGCGTTTGTTGCAACTGCGATGTCAGCGATTGTTGAATCTTCAGTTTCACCTGAACGGTGTGATACAACGGCAGTGTAACCAGCTTCTTTCGCCATTTCGATAGCGTCGAAAGTTTCAGTAAGAGTACCGATTTGGTTAACTTTGATAAGGATTGAGTTAGCAGCACCTTCTGCAATACCTTTTTCAAGGTAAGAAGTGTTTGTTACGAAGAAGTCGTCACCAACCAATTGAACTTTACCACCAAGACGTTCAGTAAGAGCTTTCCAACCGTCCCAGTCGTTTTCGTCCATACCATCTTCGATAGTGATGATTGGGTATTTGTTTACCAATTCTTCAAGGTAGTCGATTTGTTCTGCAGCAGTACGTACAGCAGCTCCTTCACCTTCGAATTTAGTGTAGTCGTAAACTTTACGTTCTTTATCGTAGAATTCTGATGATGCACAGTCAAATCCGATAAATACGTCTTTACCAGGAACATATCCAGCAGCTTCGATCGCAGCAAGGATAGTTTCAACACCGTCTTCAGTTCCTTCGAAACGAGGAGCGAATCCACCTTCGTCACCTACGGCTGTTTCCAAACCACGAGATTTAAGGATTTTCTTAAGAGCGTGGAAGATTTCAGCACCCCAACGAAGAGCTTCTTTGAATGATGGTGCACCAGCAGGTACGATCATGAATTCTTGGAAAGCGATTGGAGCGTCAGAGTGAGAACCACCGTTGATGATGTTCATCATTGGAGTTGGAAGAACTTTAGTGTTGAATCCACCAAGGTAGCTGTAAAGTGGGATTTCAAGGTAGTCAGCAGCAGCACGAGCTACAGCGATAGACACACCAAGAATTGCGTTTGCACCCAATTTACCTTTGTTAGGAGTACCGTCAAGTGCGATCATAGCACGGTCGATAGCTTGTTGGTCACGTACATCGTAGCCGATGATTGCTTCAGCAATGATGTTGTTTACGTTGTCAACAGCTTTTTGTGTACCAAGACCACCGTAACGAGATTTGTCACCGTCGCGAAGTTCAACTGCTTCGTGTTCACCAGTAGAAGCTCCTGATGGAACCATACCACGTCCGAAAGCACCTGATTCAGTATAAACTTCTACTTCAAGTGTTGGGTTACCGCGTGAGTCTAGGACTTCGCGAGCGTAAACATCAGTAATAATTGACATTTTTTACTCTCCTTTGAGTTAAATTTTTTACACCTCTATGATACCTTAAAAATAAGCGTTTTTCAAGAAAAAACGTTATCTTTGTGCAAATTTTCCTTAACTTTATAAAGTAATCGCTTTCTTTTGTCTGTTTTCTTGCGATTTTTGTGATATACTGTTTTTATGACAGATTTATCAAAACAACTACTAGAAAAAGCTCATGGTGGGCCGAAATTAAACCCTGACGAACAACGCCGCTATCTCGGCACTTTTGAGGAAAGAGTTCTTGGCTACGCTGATATTAATACTGCCAATAGTCCTGAATTAGAACATGGATTTTTCTCTATTTTAGAGGGTTTTCAAGAAAAGGTAGAGATACTTTTTGTGAAAATCTCACCAAGTATCGAGTTTGACAAACAGGTCTTTTACTTAAGACAAGCAAAGGAAAGCAACTGTCAGGCGACTATTGTTTCAGACGATCATATCACCTCTCCTTTCGGTCTTGTCATTCATACAAATGAACCTGTTCAAGTAGATGAAAAGGACCTCAGACTTGCTTTCTCAAGCCTCTGGGAAGAGAAAAAGACAGAGGTTCCTAAAAAATCTATCTGGAAAAAATGGTTTGGTTAATGATTTCTCAAATTTAACAAACGACCAATATTAGTAGCTGCGTGCTCCAAATAGAGTCTTGCATTTTTCAAACTGTCTTCCAAAGGTTCACTTTTCTCTAGGATAGAGAAAGCTGCTTGTATATTTTCGAATGGTAGGGAAGGTAAATCCTCGGAAAGACTACCACAAATAGCAATAACAGGAACTCCGTTAGGGGTTCTTTTTGCTACTCCCATAGGAGCTTTTCCAACAAAGCTTTGACTGTCCAGTCTGCCTTCTCCAACGATAACTAAGTCAGCACCTGCAATCTTCCTGTCAAAGCCAATTAAATCCAAGCAAGTGTCAATCCCAGATACGATAGTGGCCTCAGCAAAGGCACAGAGCCCAGCCGCAATCCCACCGCCGGCTCCTGCTCCATTGAGAGACAGGGTTGATGGTGAAAATTTTTCATAGAACTCCTGTATAGCCAGATCTACTGTCTCAAACAAAGCAGGATCCAAGCCCTTTTGTTTTCCAAATGTATAGGTCGCCCCTTGATGACCACATAAAGGGCTCACGACATCTGCTAAAATGCGGATTTTCACATCTTCAGGAATCCTATACAACTCGCTGTCTGAAACTGACTCAAACTCAAGCAAAGTCTGACCGCAAGCTGGCAATTCTTTTCCATTCTTATCATAAAAGTGATAACCCAAAGCAGCTGCAATGCCAATGCCACCATCATTACTTGCCGTACCACCTACACCGATATAGATTTCTTTCATCTCTTGATCAACGAGATGGCGGATCAACTCTCCGATACCTCTGGTTTGGATATGGAGAGGGTTTCGTTTCTCCTGCGGAATCTTCCCAAGACCAACCAAGTCAGCAACTTCAAAGAGCGCTATTTGACCTTTTTGAAAGTAGCGCATTGATTCTTTTTGGCCAAAAAGTCCAGTCACCTCTTGCCATTTTTCTTCTAGGTCAAGAGAATGTCGAATAGCATCTACAGTTCCTTCCCCACCATCACCTACAGGGCAAAGCAGACATTCTACATCTGCTATCGATTTTTGGAAGCCCCTTTCTATAGCTTGAGCGACCTCTTCTGCCGTCAAACTTTCTTTAAAAGAATCGGGTGCAATTACAATTTTCATAGTTCCCTCTCATTCTAAGAAATCAATCAAAGGTAGAACTTCTAAAAAATCCCTCGTATCTACATGACAAGCTATCTCGGATTTTACGACCTCTTTGGAACAAAAGGCTATACCGTAACCTGCTGAATTTAACATCAAGAGGTCATTGGCACCATCACCGATAGCAATCGTTCTTTCTTTGGGAAGTCCTAATTCCTTTCTCCAATTCTCAAGAGTAGCTTGTTTTACTTGACCTGTCACAATTTCACCAACTAATTTTCCAGTTAAAAAGCCGTCTTTGACTTCCAACTGGTTAGCAGAGAAATAGGAGATGCCAAGGGATTTTGCTAATCTCTCAACTATTGGTGTAAATCCACCGGACACTAGACCAACTAGAATGCCCTTCTTTTGAAGTATGGAGATAAATTCTTGAGCATTCTTGGACAGATGAATGGATTTGAAGACAGTATCAAAGACCGAAACCGGAAGACCTTTTAACAAAGCCACTCTTGCTCGTAAGCTTGTTTCAAAATCCAGTTCACCTCGCATTGTCTGGCTTGTAATCTGCGAAATTTCGGCTTCGCAACCTGCTTCTCTTCCTAAAAGATCAATCACTTCTTCTGCTATCAGGGTGCCGTCAACGTCCATGACACAGAGCCCCATTACTTGAGTCATCACTTCTCCTCTTTTCTAAACAGCCCAAAAATCGTATGAAAGAATCATACGATTTTATCTATTAGTTGACTAAACTATGGTACAAGTCCAGGTAAGATTTGCAGGCTGTATCCCATGAGAAATCGCATTCCATAGCTTGTTTTTGTAGATTTCTCCAAACGTCCGGCTGGTACTTATAAACATCCAAGGCTGTTTGGAAACTCCAGTTAAGCCAGTATGGTGTTAAATTGTCAAAGCTAAATCCAGTTCCACTTCCTTCGATTGGATTGAAGGATTGAACCGTATCACGCAAGCCACCCACTTCATGAACCAATGGTAGTGTCCCGTAACGCATCGCCATCATTTGAGACAAGCCACATGGTTCAAAACGACTTGGCATGAGGAAGAGATCACAAGCTGCGTAGATTTCTTGAGCAAGTTTGACATCAAAAGTGATATTTGCTGATAGTTTGTCAGGATAGACTTGCGCAAACCAGGAGAAGGAATGTTCAAAAGCAGAATCTCCTGTTCCTAAAAGAACGATTTGAACGTCCTCCTGTAAGAAACGATGCAAGCTTTCTACCACAACATCAAAACCTTTTTGGCGTGTCAATCGAGAGACAATCCCAACTAGAGGAACATCTGCTCGCACTGGTAACCCAACTCTCTCTTGTAATTTTGCTTTGTTTTGAGCTTTTCCAGACAAATCTTCCTTATCAAAATGATAGTCTAAAAGTGGGTCTGTTTGAGGATTATAAAGATCTGCGTCAATACCATTGACAATACCTGAAACCTTACCTGACTCCATGCGAAGAATCTGGTCCAAACCGCAACCAAACTGACTGGTCATAATCTCATGCGCATAGCTAGGGGAAACAGTTGTGACACGATCCGCGTAGAGAATACCTGCTTTCATCCAGTTGAGGCAATCATTCCAGCGAAGGGTCCCATCAGCATAGCGTTCAAATCCCACACCGAACAAATCCCATAACATCCCTTCAGAAAATTGACCTTGAAATTCCAAATTATGAATGGTTAAAACTGTTCTGATTCCTTGATATGCCTGAATCCAATGGTACTTTTCCTTTAACAAGAATGGAATCATGGCTGTATGGTAATCATGGACATGGAGAAGGTCAGGGATAAAGTCGATGCGTTCCATTGCTTCTAGAGCAGCCAGTTGGAAGAAGGCAAAGCGTTCACCATCGTCAAAATCCCTGTAAACATGACCGCGGAAGAAATAATATTGATTATCAATGAAGTAGAAGGTAACCCCATTCAAGACAGTTCTTTTAATACCACAGTACTGTCTACGCCATCCTACACTCACTTCAAAGTGAAGAACATCCTCAATCTGGTCGCCGAACTTAGCCTCTACCATGTCATAGTAAGGTAAGACAACCGCTACTTCATGCCCTGCCTTTACCAGTGATTTGGGAAGTGCGCCAATGACATCGCCCAAACCACCTGTTTTTGAAAAGGGTGCTCCTTCTGCCGCTACAAATAAAATTTTCATGAATTAATGTCCTCTGTTACTGTTTCACCCTTCTTCACTACAACTGGATGTTCTGCTGTTCCTCGAATGACAACACCGTCCGCAACTTCAACTCCTTTGTCTAGGATGGCATATTCAACTTGGGCACCTTGACCAATCACAACTCGAGGGAATAAAATGCTGTCCTTCACCACACTATCTTTGTGAACATAAATGTTACGAGATAGGACTGACTGAACTACTTCACCCTCAATGATACTACCAGAAGCAAACTGAGAAGTACTTACTTTTGAAGTATTCGCATAGTAGGTTGGTTCTTCATTTTTAACTTTTGTATAAATCTTTTGATTTGGTGAGAAAAGTGAGTAGAACTTTTTAGATTCAAGCATATCAATGTTTGCTTGATAATAGGACTGAACAGAATGAATGTTCGCTAAGTAGCCTGTGTATTCGTAAGCAAAAGCTCCTTCTTTTGCAGCTAAATCACGAAGAACATAGCGTAACTTTTCAGGATATTCTTTCTGAGCCTCTTCTTCAAGTCGTTCAATCAACCAAGGAGTATCCACAACAAAGATATCTGTAGACATGTTGAAGAGTTCATCCGTAGATTTGTTATCAAAGAGTTTGTGCGAACGAACATGGTCAGTTTCATCAATTTCCAAGATAGCATTCACATCTGAAATGTCTTTCTTCGGAAGTTTCTTATATACAACTGTGATCGGACCTTTCGTTGTATTGTGTAGGTGGAAGACTTGATTCAAGTCAATATTCACCAGCACATCGCAGTTAATCGAAACGGTTTGGTTTGAACCTGAACGTTTCAAGTAGGTAAGAAGCTGTTGGTAATACTCTTTTCCAACCGTACTGCTTTCAACACGAGTATTGTAAATTCCTAGATAGTAGTGACTTAGAAGGGTGGACAAGCCCCACTCACGACCTGAACGGATATGGTCGAATACTGAGCTGATATTATCTTGTTGGAAAATACCAAAGATACTACGAACACCTGCATTTGCAAGACTGGAAAGGGGGAAGTCAATCAAACGGTATTTCCCACCGAAAGGTAAGCTAGCTACCGGACGGTGTTCTGTTAACGTTGACATATCATGAAAACCAACTGTGTTTCCTAAAATGGCTGAATATTTATCAATCTTCATCTGTTGCTACCCCCACTACTTCATTGTATCCTACTACTTGTACTTCGTCAGTTCCGTCAATCTCTACGCCGTCTGCAATAATGGCACCCTCACCAATAATAGCACGAGTAATCTTTGCTCCATGGCCAATAATAGCCCCACTCATGATGACAGAATCAACGACCTCGGCTCCTTCACGAACCTGTGCTTCTGTTGAAAGAATCGACCGTTTTACGGTTCCATCTACAAAACAGCCATCCACGACCAATGAATCTTCAACATGTGCATGTGCTCCAAAGTAGTTGGGTGGTGAGATCAAGTTTCTTGAGTAAATTTTCCACTGACGATTGCGACTATCCAAGGCATTTTCTGGCGAAATGTACTCCATATTGGCTTCCCAAAGTGACTCAATCGTACCAACATCTTTCCAGTAGCCATTAAATTCATAAGCATAAACACTTTCACCAGACTCGAGATAGTTAGGGATAACGTTCTTCCCAAAGTCTGATATATCGACATTGCTCTTTTCAGCAGCAACAAGCATATTGCGAAGTCGTTTCCAGTCAAAAATATAAATCCCCATAGAAGCCTTTGTAGACTTAGGTTGCGCAGGTTTTTCTTCGAATTCAACGATACGGTTATTGGCATCTGTATTCATGATACCAAAACGGCTAGCTTCTTTGAGAGGCACGTCTAGGACAGCTACCGTCAAACTGGCATTGTTATCTTTATGGGACTGAAGCATATCATCGTAGTCCATCTTGTAGATGTGGTCACCAGAAAGAATCAAAACATACTCAGGATTAACACTGTCGATGTAGTCAATGTTTTGGTAGATAGCGTGACTAGTCCCTTCAAACCAACGGTTTCCTTCGCTGGCTGAGTAAGGTTGTAAAATAGAGACACCTGAACTGATACCATCCAATCCCCAGCTAGAACCGTTTCCGATATGGTTGTTCAAAGCGAGAGGTTGGTACTGTGTAATCACACCAACATTATGAATTCCAGAATTTGCACAGTTGGAAAGAGCAAAGTCAATGATACGGTAGCGCCCACCGAATTGCACTGCCGGTTTGGCAATGCTTTGAGTGAGTTTTCCGAGACGTGTTCCTTGCCCACCCGCAAGGATCAAAGCTAGCATTTCATTCTTCATTTTCTACTCCTTTATAAAGACATGTGAACGTTAAAATCGAAAGAAGGTCGGAAGTCAAACTTTTTATAAAAATAATAGGAAATCCATTTCTCTTGTGTTTCAAGTCCAATACACGTACATCTGTTTTTAAAATCTAAAAAATTATCATCAACAGCTCATTATTCTTTTTTCTTAGCTGGTTTCAAACGACGCTTGATCTTCCAGATGCTTGCTCCCATGGCAGGCAGGGTAAAGGTCAAAGTCTGCTCATAATCTTTCCATAAGCCTTCTTGAGTCTGAACTGTTTGATTGTGCTCTTTCCACACACCTCCCCATTCTTCTAGTTCTGTATTCCAAACTTCTTCGTAAATACCTGCAACAGGTAACCCAATCGTAAAGTCTTTACGTTCAACTGGTGCCATATTAAAGACACAGACTAACATTTCGTCCTTCTTGCCCTTGCGAATAAAGGAAAGGACACTCTGATCTCTATTATCAGCATCGATAATCTCGATACCATCATAACTAGTATCAATTTCCCACAGACAGCGATGGTCTTTATAGAATTGATTCAGTTGTGAAGTAAAACGCTTCATCTTGGCATTCATTGGATCTTCTAGATTAGACCACTCCAACTGCTCCTCAGACTTCCATTCTAGGAATTGCCCGTACTCACTACCCATGAACAAGAGTTTCTTACCTGGATGACAAATTTGATAGGTGTAGAGATTACGCAGACCAGCGAACTGATTGTAGCGATCGCCCCACATCTTATGCATCATGCTCTTCTTGCCATGAACCACTTCATCATGTGAGAAAGGTAGGAGATAGTTTTCATTGAAAACATACATAAAGCTGAAAGTTACAAGATTAAAGTCATACTTGCGATAAATCGGATCTTCCTCGTAGAAACGGAGAATGTCGTTCATCCAGCCCATATTCCATTTATAGTCAAATCCAAGGCCGCCCATTTCTTTCATACCAGTAATCTTTGTCGCTGATGAACTTTCTTCTGCAATCATCATGATATCTGGATGAGCTAGCTTGACAACTGTATTCAAACGTTGAAGGAAATAATAACCCTCGTAATTAAGGTTTCCACCGTCTTTGTTTGGAGTCCAAGGAGCATTATCATAATCTAGATACAGCATATTGCTCACTGCATCGACCCGAATACCATCTAAGTGGTAAAAATCAATCCAAAATTTAATACTTGAAATCAAGAAAGACTGGACCTCATTTTTCCCGAGGTCAAAATTCAGCGCACCCCAACCGTAGTTATGAGCCTTGTTGTGATCTTGGTATTCAAAAGTTGGTGTGCCATCATAATATGCCAAGGCATCATCATTAATAGTGAAATGACCTGGAACCCAGTCTACGATAACACCGATATTATTTATATGACACTCTTCAACGAAATCTTGGAATTCCTCAGGTCTGCCATAGGAATGTTCAAAAGCAAAGTAACCCATAAGTTGATAGCCCCAGCTCAATCCAAGTGGGTGAGCCATTAAAGGCATGAACTCAATATGTGTATAGTTCATCTCAACTAAGTATGGAATCAACTCGTCCTTCAGTTGCGAAAAAGTATAGGGACTACCGTCTGGATTTCTCTTCCAAGATCCTGCATGGGCCTCGTATATATTAACTGGTCTCTCGAAAAATCCCAAACGTTTGCGACGTGCTAGCCAAAGACCATCTTTCCATTTCTTTTCACGGATATTGGTCAGAACTGCTCCTGTACCCGGTCTAGCTTCAAAATAAACTGCCAACGGATCAATTTTCATAATCTGGTGACCATTTGCACGCGTAATATGATATTTATAAATCTGACCTTCCTGAGCTTGAGTCGTAAAGACTTCCCAAACACCTGCTTCATTACGAACCATGGGAATCTGATTCTCAACCCAATCAGTAAAATCTCCAACTAGATGAACTGCTTGTGCATTTGGGGCCCAAACCCTAAAGGTATAGCCAATTTCTCCGTTTTTCTCCTCTCTATGTGCTCCTAAATAATGCTGGAGGTGAAAGTTCTCACCTGTAGTAAAGGTTCTTAATGCTTCTTGATTATTCATTCAATCCCCTTTCAATTTGTAAGCGTTTTCTATATTTTTATTATACACTCTTTTAAGATAACTTTCAAGTAATTTACGAAGAAAATCATATTTTTTTATGAAAGTCTTCAAAAAATTACCGAGCATTTTAAAAATGATATATCCTGAAATAGAACACGAAACAATTTCCATATATTTTTTTATTATAATACCAAAACATTCGTTTTTTATCAATTTGTAAGTAATTTTTTTTGAAAAAAATAAAACCAGGAAAAAGATTTCCTGATTTTATAGATTATTTCACATCAAAAACAATGGATTTAACATTTGTCATCGCTT
The DNA here is from genome assembly GCF_026782235.1 of Streptococcus oralis. Taxonomy (GTDB): domain Bacteria; phylum Bacillota; class Bacilli; order Lactobacillales; family Streptococcaceae; genus Streptococcus; species Streptococcus oralis_CC. Next base: position 412,142 of record NZ_JAKUWE010000003.1, read on the forward strand.
CGATACTATATTTAATTCCTTGTACTCCTGCACCAGAACCTTTTACACCAAGGAATGGGAAATTATCTGGTCCACGTTGTGTTTTATTATTAATATGAACGGTTCCCACTTCAAGTTTTTCAGCAATTTCAAACGCCTTCTTAAAGTCATTTGTAAAGACAGAGGATTGAAGACCAAACTCAGATTCATTGGCAATTGCTACTGCTTCATTCGCATCTGCGACACGGATAATTGGGAGAACAGGTCCAAATGGTTCTTCCCAGGCTACTTTCATATCTCTTGTAACTTGGTCAAAAAGCACTGGCCAGAGAAGATTGCCTTCACGTTTGATTGGTGTAAGAGCCCTAGCGCCTTTTTCTTGTGCATCTTCGATCAATCCCCAGATGAAATCAGCTGAAGCATTATCAATAACAGGTGTGATATCAGCATTGTCAAATGGATCACCGACTGTTAGCTTAGCGACTTTGGCCTGGAGCAATTCGGCTAACTTGTCTGCTACGCTTTCTACAACTAAGACACGTTTAATAGCGGTACAACGCTGACCAGAGTAGCTAAATGCACCACCTACGATTTGATTGGCTGCATTCTCTAAATCTGCATCTTCTAAAACGATTGCTGCATCTTTCCCGCCAAGCTCCAGCATAATTGGGCACATACCAGCTAAACGACCGATACGCTCCCCAATCGGTGTTGAACCTGTAAAGTTAATGAAGTTCACTTCCTTGTGTTCGATGATGTAGTCTCCAATCTCAGAACCACGTCCAGTGATGGTGTTAAAGACACCTGCTGGAATTCCGGCTTCGTCAAATGCTTTAGCCAGCAAGAGACCAGAAATAGATCCTTGCGTTGGTGGCTTAAACATAACGACATTTCCTGCAATCAGAGCCGGAGCAATCTTGGATCCAGAAAGATTGACTGGGTAGTTAAATGGCGCGATAGCTAAAACAACACCAACTGGCTCACGATGGACAACGGCTAGTTTGTTTTTACTTGCAGCTTCAAAACCGCCACCTTCCATTGCTTGTCCAGTAATACGGAGACCTTCTTCAGCAGCAAAACGAATCAAATCTGCTGTACGTACTACTTCTCCAACGGCTGCTTTAATCCCTTTTGCAACCTCTTTGGCAAGAATGGTACCAATTTTTTCTTTATCACGTTCCAAAATGTCTGCTGTCTTATGCAAATAAGCTGCACGCTCAACTGGTGCTAAATCACGCCATGCAGGGAGAGCTGCACGCGCAGCTTTCATAGCCTCATCTACTTCAGCTTGGCTCATAGCGGGTACTGTACCTAGTTTTTCTTGATTGATAGGAGAATAGATCGTAATCTTGTTCTCTGATGATTTCCATTTTCCATTCACTAAATTCTGATATCTTGTCAAATTCTCGTCCTCCTGAAAATGATTAAAACTTATTTTATCAAATTTTCAGAAAATTACAACCCTTTTTGTGAAAATATTGATATTTTTTTCACAAACTTGATTCTTCAAATTATTTGAATTTTATTCCTATTAGATATTGGTTTTTCAATAAAAATCAAAAAAGGTCTAGTTAATCTAAACCTTTTTAGAACATTAATTTACGAGAGTACTTTTAAGACTACGACACTGGTATCATCAATCACATTTGATTCTTTAGAACGACTATTAGACACCAGCATTTCAAGATTTCCTGCATTTTCAAAGTAGAAGGAAGTCCCTTTCGCATTAAAGACTACCAATAAGTGCTCTGGTCCACCGTGAATTTCGTAAACAATCCACCCACTATTTTCAGAAGCTGTATGGACGAAGACATGGCGATAGACTTCTTCATATGTAGGATAGGAGAAGGCGCTGGTCTGTGTTTTTAGGCGAATAATCTGGCGAATAAATTCAATGCTCTCTTGTCTCTCATTGATTAAATCCCAGTTGACCTGGTTGACACTATCTGGAGCATTGTAGCTGTTCATGGCACGTTCTCTATCTGCCTCAGTCAGCTCCCCGTTTTCACCAGTAGCAAGGAGTTTAGTGCGGCCAAATTCTTGCCCCAACTCTATAAAGGACATCCCTTGCATGAGAATGCTCATCGCTGTTGCTGTCTCAACCTGGCGCATAATCTTATCTGAACTGTGATTTGGATGAAGGGTCACCAATAAATCATGCAAGTTGTAATTATCATGGGCCTCCACATAGTTAAGGACTTGGTTTGGGCTAAGATATGAGCCCAACTCTCGACTACCAAGAATAGCTTTGGCTACAATCGGTTCTGTAGCAGCACCACTAACAAATCCTGCCTTGATTGAGCCATAAACTTCTCCTCCTTTGATGGCATCGCGCTGATCATCGTTGAAAAATCCAATATTTGGCATCTGATAGGCATTGTCCTTCTTGGCCTTGTCATAAGGTGCAAGACCTGTCCCCATATCCCAACCTTCTCCATAGGTGAGAATACGCGGGTCGACTTCATCAAGTGCCCAACGAATTGCCTGCATGGTTTTAACATCGTGAATTCCCATCAAGTCGAAACGAAAACCGTCAATATTGTATTCTTTCACCCAATAAAGAAGTGAGTCAATCATATACTTGCGGTACATTTCGTGTTCGCTTGCGGTTTCATTTCCAACACCTGTGCCGTTTTGGAAAGTTCCATCTGGATTCATACGATAGTAATAATCAGGAACAGTTGTTTGAAAAGGAGCATCAACTGTTGAGAAGGTATGGTTGTAAACGACATCCATAATGACACCGATTCCTGCATCATGATAAGCCTGAATCATGGCTTTGAGATCTCGAATAACCTGTCCTGGATCATCTGGATTGCTAGAGAAACTTGGTTCCGGCGCATTGTAGTTTTGAGGGTCATAACCCCAGTTATAGGTTACATTTCCATCCTCATCGTATTCCTTATGGCGATCAAAGATTGGTTGGAGCTGAACATAATTACAGCCGAGTTCTTTGATATAGTCAAAGGCTGTTGCTTGACCATACTGGTTAACCGTTCCAGTCTGGGAAGCCCCAAGGAAAGTCCCTCGAAGGTTTTCTGGAACTCCAGATGTCGGCGATTTTGTGAAATCACGAATGTGCATCTCACAAATAACTGCTTTACATGGGTTTTCCAAACGCCAAGGAGCGTCTGTCCCATGTTTGACTTCGAACCCTTCTACCTGTCTATCTTGCTGAGAGAGGATGACGGAACGTTTCCCGTCAGGACTTGTAGCAATAGTGTATGGGTCTCGTGTCAAAGTCTGGTGGTGCGGAAACTCAATCTGATACTGATAGGCTTTACCTGCAAGATTTTCATCCAGGTCTACACTCCAAACACCAATGGTATTGTACTTATGACTATATGAATAGCTATTCCCACGCTCAAGATTAAAGGTTTTCCAAATCGGTGCGTCGTTACTTGTATTTTCATAAACGACCACTTGGACTGCTGTAGCGGTTGGAGCCCAGAGTTTAAAGCTTGTCTGGTAGTCTGAGATACTGTAACCTAACTCCCCTTGGTATCCCCAATGGTGATCAAAACTTTCACTGTGAAATGCTTTATCAAAAGCAAACGGGTTTCGATCTTTATAGTAAGGACTAGCAATGGCTGGATTTTCAGAATAATAAACCGTCTCATCACCATCTAAGATCCAAACCTCAGTCAACAGTGGATAATAGTTAAACCGTAGGAGATAGTCTTTTGTCTTACCATCTATTTCAGCAGAAAAGGTCAAAGTATCAAGCCTTTCTGCACTTGTGACTGTAAAGGAGAATTTTGCTCCAAAATAGTCATTTTCATAATACAAATTTTCTTTAACATCTGCCTGTTTTCTACTGAATGAACAAGCATCATAATCCCCATTTTTTCGGTGAAAATGGATGACTACAGGGTAACTATACATTTCTTTTCCTAATTTCTAATTTCAATTTTAATTTTTTAAGTCATGCTGAAGAATTTAGCGGGAAATTCAGCACAATATAGAATAGCATTAATAGATATAAAAACACATCAGGAGAGATAGTTCAAGACTATCTAACATCTAGTTTTCGACTATTCTTTACAAACTTTCTAGCCAAGCTTCATCTCGAACTTCGATACCAAGTTCTTGTGCTTTTTGGAGCTTGCTTCCTGCATCTGCTCCTGCTACGACAAGATTCGTTTTCTTAGATACACTGCCTGTGACTTTGGCACCCAGACTTTCGAGTTTGCTTTTGGCTTCTGAGCGCGTGAGGCGTTCCAATTTCCCCGTTAGTACAACGGTCAAACCTGACAAGGCTGCATCTTCTACTACTGTCTGTCCTTTGTAGTCCAGATTTACTCCAGCTTCTTTCAACTCGTCTAAGAGAATCTTCGACCCTTCTGTAGCAAAATAAGTCTGAAGGCTTTGAGCAATCACACTACCCAAGCTCTCGATACTTGCTACTTCCTCTGGGTCTGCTTGGGCTAGATTTTCAATAGAGTAAAAGTGTTGGAGCAAGAGCTGACTTGCTTTGCTTCCGACATGGCGAATTCCCAAACCGAATAAAAGCTTTTCAGCAGAGTTTTCCTTGGATGCTTGAATGGCCTGATACAGTTTAGAAGCAGATTTTTCCTTGAAACCTTCTAAAAGGAGGAAATCGTCTTCTTTCAAACGGTAAATATCTGCCACATCCTTGACTAGATTGGCAGCAAAAAGCTTTTCGACGATAGATGGACCAAGTCCTGTAATATTCATGGAATCTCGAGAGGCAAAGTGAATCAAACCTTCCATGATTTGGGCAGGACAGCGAGGATTGATACAACGAAGAGCCACTTCATCTTCAAAATGAAGCAATTGACTGTCACAACTCGGACAGTTAGTCGGAATATCTAGTTTTTCTTCAGAAACACGTTTAGACTCTACCACACGCAAAACAGCAGGGATGATATCTCCAGCCTTATAAACGATTACCGTATCATCTTTTCGGATATCCTTTTCAGCGATATAATCTACATTATGCAATGTTGCACGGCTAACAGTTGTCCCAGCAAGCTGAACAGGTGTTAGATTGGCAGTGGGAGTCACAACACCCGTACGACCTACTGTCCAGTCAACTGAAAGGAGCTGGGCTTCTTTTTCTTCAGCGGGAAATTTATAGGCGATTGCCCACTTGGGCGCTTTAACAGTAAAGCCGAGTTCTTCTTGACCTGCTAGGTCGTTGACCTTGATTACCACTCCATCAATATCGTAAGGCAGTTTCTCCCGTTCTTGTCCTACTTCTTGGATGAAATCCCATATCTCATCTATGCTTTTAGCCAATATTCGTTTAGGATTAACTACAAAACCAAGCTGTTCAAGATGCTTCAAGACCTTTTCTTGGCTATCACGAGTAGAAGGGCTGGCTTCTTGATAGAGGAAAGTCGCAAGATTACGCTTGGCCACTACTGCTGTATCCAACTGACGGAGGGTTCCTGCAGCTGCGTTACGAGGATTGGCAAATTCAGGCTCACCATTTTCTTGGCGGGCTTGGTTGACCTGATCAAAGGAAGCGCGTGGCATGTAACACTCTCCACGAACGGTGATATCAAGTTCTTCTGGCAAGGTCAAAGGAATGTCCTTGACACGCTTGAGGTTCTCTGTGATATTTTCACCAACAGAACCATCCCCACGTGTCGCACCGACTACCAAAATTCCCTTTTCATACGTAAGCGAGATAGACAAACCATCGATTTTCAGTTCGCAAATATAGGTCGGTTGGGGTAATTCCTTTCGAACACGCGCATCAAAAGCTTCTAACTCTTCACGTGAAAAAGCATCCTGCAAACTATAAAGAGGATACTGATGACTGTATTTTTCAAAACCATCTAAAACCTTACCACCAACACGGTGGGTCGGACTGTCCGCTAAAACTTGATCTGGATAGGCAGCTTCCAATTCGACCAACTCTCGGTAGAGGCGATCATACTCGCTATCTGACACCGAGGGATTGTCACTCGTATAGTACTCGGTCGCATAGCGATTGAGCAAGGCAACTAACTCATTCATTCTTTCATTCATAATCCCATTTTACCACAAAGCAAGCCCTCCTCACAATAGAGAAGGGCTGAAAAATGGATTGTAGAGAAATATTTTCTAAAAAATGAAATTATAACCCTTTTTTTAAATGACTTCTCAAATAAACGAGGGATAGACAAGACAGGATGACAACCCCACTTCCAATGATCAGAAAAGAAGAGAGATGGACACTTGGTAGCACCGTCATAAAGCCTTTTGCAATCGGCATAAATAGGATGGCTAAGGTAAAAATTGTGCTTAGCACTCTCCCCAAGTATTCCCCCTCAACCTTGGTTTGCACCTGAGTAAAAAAGTGAATATTAAAAATCGTCATAAACAGTTCACAAACTAAATTTCCGGAAAAGGAAAGAAAAGTTGGCAGTGGTAATCCCATCATAGAAACTCCAACTCCAGTCAAAGCCAATAGAATCAAAAGATTATAAACACTTGCTTTTATTTTACTAGCTAGAAGAGCTCCGATAATCGAACCAATAGCGCCCATAGTCAAAATACTCGCATAAGCTCCTTCTACCCCGTATAGTCGATTTGAAAAAGGGAGGAGAAATTCAAAAGCTGCAAAAAAGAAATTAACACTGGAAGCTACTAATAAAAGAAAGAAAATCTCCTTCTGATGCCAAATATAGTGTATTCCAGCCTTCATATCAAAAAAGATGTCTTTCCAACTAAAACTCTTTTTCTCATGTACTTGGATTTCTTTTTGAGGAAGGAGAGCCACTAGACCAAATGCAATGAAAAAACTAATGGCATCTAAAACGAGCGTCATATGGAGACTGGCAAATTGTAAAACGAGGAAAGAAAGTACAGGGGAGCTAACGCCTACAACCTGCAAAACGAGCTCTAAACGAGCATTATAGGTCACAATCTCATCTTTCTCCACCACTTCAGTTATAATAGCTTTATTGGCAGGCCGAGAAAAAGCAAAGGCAACCGCCTGAACAATATTGGCAAAAATCAAGGCAGCAATCATCAAGCTATCATTTCTGATGAAAGAAATAGCTAAACAGAGAAGGCCACAAATCAAGTCTGTCGTCATCAAAATTTTGCGACGCGAAAAGCGATCTGAAATCACTCCGCCAAAGGGATTGACTAGAATCGATGTAACCAACTCAGAAATTTGATAAATCCCAAGAACAGTCTGTCCTATCGTCCCCATGGAAGCTAACCAGACACTATTTCCATAATCATAGAGCATATTTCCTATCTTGTTAACAGCTCCACGACTAATCAACTGGATTGCATGTCGATTCATATAAAAAGCTCCTCTCAAATTTTGAAACTATTGTATCAAAACTGAAAGGAGTCTCTTTATTTTTCCCTTATTTGGGAAATTTAAGCATTTACAAATTTTTCATAATGTTCCTGATAGTAAGCCACTTGCTCTGGAAGTCCAAGCACATCAAAAATATGCATAGCCTCCTGCATCTGACTACAACCCTCTTCTTTCAAGTCTCTCTGGTAGAGGGCGAAACCTTTGAGATAATGGAAGATATTGCGCTCATAAAGCTTGATACCATTTCCAATCAACTTCTCCACATAGCCCTCAAAATAGTCCGCATCCGCAAAGGATCGATTTTCCAAACAATGCTGGTAACAGTTAAGAGCTAAGATCAAAACAAGTTTTCGATGACGACCAATTTCCTTGTAGTAGTCTTCCCTCTCCATCACTTCTCTGCCAATCCGAGCTACATAGTCCACATTGTAGAAAGTATAGAGATTCCCGAAAAGAATCAACTCATACATAGTCCATTCTTCTGTTTGAAAAAGATAATCCGCCACCTTATCCAGATCACTCTGTTCCATACTGTAACTAGTATCTCTTTGACAAATCAGGCCTTGTAGCAGAATCCAATTCAGCTCAAAATAGAGGGGATTGGTCGAACTCTTTGCTTTCTCAAGCTGTTCCTTTTGAAGCTTTTGAAAACCTGCAATATTATTTGAGTAGTAAAGCGGAATAATCTGTGCCATCAAGGCAACATGTTCATGATTTTGAAAATCTCTAGCCTTGTCCATGAAATTTTCAATAGTCACATGAATATTGTCCAAAATCTCAAAGAAACGAGAAACTGCTAGATCAGACTCCCCAAGCTCGAAGCGAGATAATTGAGAGGTTGAACATGATTCACCTGCCGCCTCTTTTAAGGAGTACTTCCCACTTGTTCGAAATTCACGAAATACCTTTCCTAGATGTTTCATCTTTACACCTGCTCTGATAATTCTTCCCACTCAAGCATAGCCTCTTCCTGACGATGGCTGATTTTGTCAAGTTCAGCCTGCAATTCCATCAGTTTTTCAGCATCGTTGGTTTCCAGCATTTGTTCAGAAATGGCTTGATTTTGACTTTCTAACTCTTCAATTTCAGCTTCCAAACTCTCGATTTGACGCATGAGCTTGCGGGCTTCTTTCTGACTTTCTTTCTGGGCTTGGTAGTCATTAGCTGGACTTGTTTCTTTGGCTTGATTGCTGGTTGAAGCTTCCTCAGCCTGAGTCATTTCTACTTCTGCTTTCTTCTCAACATAGTAGTCATAATCTCCAAGGTAGAGGGTTGAGCCATTTTCAGACAATTCTAGAACATGGGTAGCGACACGATTGATAAAGTAACGGTCGTGGCTGACAAAAAGCAAGGTTCCATCAAAGTCAATCAAGGCATTTTCCAAGACTTCCTTGCTATCAATATCCAAGTGGTTGGTCGGCTCGTCCAAAATCAAGAAATTGTTGTTTTCCATTGAAAGTTTGGTAAGAAGCAAACGAGCTTTCTCGCCACCAGACAACATGCCTACTGATTTTTTGACATCATCTCCTGAAAAAAGAAAGGCGCCAAGACGGTTACGGATTTCAACTTCTGGTGTCAGTTTAAAATCATTCCAAAGTTCATCCAGAACAGTATTACTTGGTGTCAACTTGCTTTGAGTCTGGTCATAGTAGCCAACCTCAACATTAGCGCCAAAGCGTTTTTCTCCCTTGATAAAAGGAATCTGATCAACGATAGACTTGATAAAGGTTGACTTACCAATACCATTTGGTCCTACGATGGCAACAGCATTCATCTTACGGAGGTCGAGATTGATTGGCTCTGAGAGTATTTCCCCATCATAGCCAATGGCCGCATTTTCAACGGTTAAAACGATATTACCTGATGTTTTTTCAGACTGGAAGGTCATATTGGCTGATTTCTTACTAGTTTCAGGTTTGTCCAAACGCTCCATTTTTTCCAATTGTTTCCGACGAGATTGAGCACGTTTGGTTGTTGAAGCTCGGACTAGATTGCGATTGACAAAGTCTTCTAGAGCCGCGATTTCCTTCTGTTGCTTTTCATAGTTTTTTGCCTCAGTAGCTAGCTTTTGCTCCTTTAACTCAACAAAACGAGAGTAATTACCTACATAACGATCTAAGGAATGCTTAGTCAAATCGAGTGTAACCGTCGCAACCTTATCCAAAAAGTAACGGTCGTGACTGACAATAATGAGGGCGCCGCTATAATTTACCAAGTAATTCTCTAGCCAGGCTATGGTTTCGATATCCAAGTGGTTGGTTGGCTCGTCCAAGACCAAGAGATTGGGCTTTTCAAGGAGCATTTTAGCCAGTGCCAGACGGGTATTTTGACCACCCGAAAGCTCGGCAATTTTCATCTGCCACATAGACTCGTCAAACTTGAATCCATTCAAAATCGCTCGAATATCAGCTTCGTAAGTAAAGCCACCATCCTGACGGAAATTCTCTGATAAACGATCATAATCCGCCATCAGTTTATCTAGATCTTCACCAGACTTTTCACCCATCTCCAACTCCATCTGACGCAGTTGTGTCTCTGTCCGACGCAAGTCATCAAAGACGTGAAGCATTTCATCATAAATGGTATTTTCAGACTCAAAACGGCTATCTTGGGCTAGGTAAGACAGAGAAATATCTTTTTTCTTGTTGATTTCTCCACTAGTTGGCTCCTCTTCCCCAACCAAAATCTTTAAAAGAGTAGACTTACCCGCTCCATTTTTTCCAACGAGGGCAATTCTGTCTTGTTCATCCACTTGCAGGTTGATATGTTCAAAGAGAACCTCTCCAGCAAAAGATCGTTCAATTTTATTGGCTTGTAAAATAATCATACATCTATTTTACTATCTTTTTCTCTTTTGCACAATTGCAATGAAAAAAGTTTGAGTCATAAACCCGAACTATTCATCTTCTTTTTCATTAGAAAGCGTATTGGGCTATTCTTCTACAATGAAATAAAAGTAAATTTCCTACATTTTAAGTTATGCTAACGTTTTACTAAAATATCAAATCGTGATATAATGAAAGCGATTAAAGCAATAGATAAAGGAGATACTCTATGACTTACCAAGAAAATTATCAAAAATGGGTCGATTTTACCGGCCTTCCCGACTATCTTCGTCAAGATTTGGAAAACATGGACGAAAAAACAAAAGAAGATGCTTTCTACACCAATCTTGAATTTGGTACTGCAGGTATGCGCGGCTTGATCGGTGCAGGTACAAACCGCATCAACATCTATGTTGTTCGTCAAGCTACAGAAGGTTTGGCTCGTTTGATTGAGTCAAAAGGTGGAAATGAAAAAGATCGTGGTGTGGCAATTGCCTACGATAGCCGTCACTTCTCACCTGAATTTGCCTTTGAATCTGCTGCAGTTCTTGCTAAACACGGTATCAAATCTTACGTATTTGAAAGCCTCCGTCCAACTCCAGAACTCTCATTTGCAGTTCGTCACCTCAACTGTTTTGCAGGTATCATGATTACTGCCAGCCATAACCCTGCTCCGTTTAACGGTTATAAAGTTTACGGTGAAGACGGTGGACAAATGCCTCCACACGACGCGGATGCTTTGACGACTTACATCCGTGCAATCGAAAACCCATTTACAGTTGAAGTTGCTGATGTAGAAGCTGAAAAAGCTTCTGGCTTGATTGAAGTCATTGGCGAAGCTGTTGATGCAGAATACCTCAAAGAAGTAAAAGATGTAAATATCAACCCTGCCTTGATTGAAGAGTTTGGTAAAGACATGAAGATTGTCTACACACCACTTCATGGTACTGGTGAAATGTTGGCTCGCCGTGCTCTTGCACAAGCTGGATTTAACTCAGTTCAAGTCGTTGAAGCACAAGCAACTGCTGACCCAGACTTCTCAACTGTAAAATCTCCAAACCCAGAAAACCAAGCAGCCTTTGCACTTGCTGAAGAACTCGGCCGTCAAGTTGGTGCTGATGTTCTTGTGGCGACTGACCCAGACGCTGACCGTGTTGGTGTTGAAGTTCTTCAAAAAGATGGTAGCTACCTCAACCTTTCAGGTAACCAAATCGGTGCTATCATGGCTAAATACATCTTGGAAGCTCATAAGAGTGCTGGAACCCTTCCTGAAAATGCTGCTCTCTGCAAATCCATCGTATCAACTGACTTGGTAACGAAGATTGCTGAAAGCTACGGCGCAACTATGTTCAATGTCTTGACAGGTTTCAAATTTATCGCTGAAAAAATCCAAGAATTCGAAGAAAAACACAATCACACCTACATGATGGGATTTGAAGAAAGCTTCGGTTACTTGATTAAGCCATTCGTACGTGATAAAGATGCTATCCAAGCCGTTCTTGTCGTTGCTGAGCTTGCCGCCTACTACCGTTCACGTGGTTTGACTCTTGCTGACGGTATCGAAGAAATCTACAAAGAATACGGCTACTACGCTGAAAAGACTATCTCTGTAACTCTTTCTGGTGTAGACGGTGCTGAACAAATCAAAGCAATCATGGCTAAATTCCGTAACAATGCTCCGAAAGAATGGAACGCAACAGCTATCACTATTGTAGAAGACTTCAAGGCTCAAACTGCTACTGCTGCTGACGGTACTGTTACAAACTTGACAACTCCTCCAAGTGATGTTTTGAAATATACACTTGCTGACGGTTCATGGATTGCTGTCCGCCCTTCAGGTACTGAACCAAAAATCAAGTTCTACATCGCAGTTGTTGGTGAAAGCAACGAAGATTCACAAGCTAAGATTGCTAACATCGAAACGGAAATCAATGCGTTTGTGAAATAAGAAACTATAAAAGATGAGACCAACCAATCTCATCTTTTTTTCGTATCAAATCTAAGCAATTTTAGGAACTTTGTGGCATACTAGACATATCAATGAAAGCGAGGTAAACTCATGGAACAATTTTTAGAAAATATTAAAGATCTTGAAGTCACAACTGTTGCCCGTGCTCAAGAAGCACTTGATAAGAAAGAAACTGCAACCTTCTTCATCGGTCGTAAAACTTGCCCTTACTGCCGTAAATTTGCTGGTACATTGGCAGGTGTCGTAGCTGAAACCAAAGCCCACATCTACTTCATCAACAGTGAAGAACCAAGCCAACTCAAGGAATTGCAAGAATTCCGCTCACGTTATGGAATCCCAACCGTACCAGGATTTGTTCACATTGCAGATGGCCAAATCAATGTCCGTTGCGACTCTTCCATGTCAGCAGAAGAAATCAAAGAATTTGCTGGATTGTAAAAAATATAAAAAAAGAAGGCACTCGCCTTCTTTTTTATATATATGTCAATGGTGTTGCAGTATCTGGGGAAGTGTCGTAAACCTTAAAGTCTACTCCTACTCCCAGATCAGCTTGTGCTAGCTGGTTAACCATGGTCATATGAGCCAGCTCCTTGATATTGTTCTCTTTGGACAAATGCCCGAGGTAGATTTTCTTGGTTCGATTTCCCATTGCACGAATCATGGCCTCAGCACCATCCTCGTTAGAGAGGTGACCGAGATCCGATAGAATTCTCTGTTTGAGACGCCAAGCGTAAGATCCTGCTCGCAAGATTTCTACGTCGTGGTTGGACTCGATGAGATAACCGTCTGCATTTTCGACAATTCCTGCCATACGGTCACTGACGTAACCTGTATCGGTCAGCATGACAAAGCTCTTGTCATCTTTCATAAAGCGGTAAAACTGGGGTGCTGCCGCATCATGGCTAACCCCAAAACTCTCAATATCAATATCGCCAAAGGTTTTGGTTTTACCCATTTCAAAAATATGCTTCTGCGATGAATCCACCTTACCGAGGTACTTGCTATTTTCCATAGCCTGCCAAGTCTTTTCATTGGCGTAAAGGTCCATACCATATTTGCGAGCCAATACACCAACTCCATGAATATGATCTGAATGTTCATGCGTAATCAAAATCGCATCCAAATCTTCAGGTTTGCGATTGATTTCGCTCAAAAGACTGGTGATTTTCTTACCAGACAAGCCCGCATCCACTAAGATTTTCTTTTTTGGGGTTTCCAGATAAAAGGAATTTCCACTGGAACCTGATGCTAAAATACTGTATTTAAAGCCTTTTTCACTCATTCTAGTCTTCTATTTCGTCCTCCCATATTTCTTCTTTTACGGCATCCTTATCATAAGGGAGCACGATGGTAAAGGTTGAGCCCTTACCGTATTCGCTTTTTGCCCAAATAAAACCATTGTGTTGTTTGATGATTTCTTTCGCGATAGCCAGACCCAGACCAGTTCCACCTTGAGCACGACTTCTTGCGCGATCCACACGGTAAAAACGGTCAAAAATCCTAGGCAAATCTTGTTTTGGAATCCCAAGACCTTGGTCAGAAATTGACAAGATCATCTGGTCATCCGTGGTTTTCATGCTGACCGTAATCTTCCCACCATCTGGTGAATACTTGATGGCATTGTTAAGAATATTATCAATCACCTGGGTCATCTTATCCGTATCAATCTCAATCCAAACTGAAGTTATTGGATAATCTCTCACTAGCTCATATTTTTTCTCTTCATCCTGATTTCTCATCTTATCAAAACGGTTGAGGATGAAGGTGATAAAGGCTGTAAAGTTAATCAACTCTATATCCAGTTTAGTAGTCGCATTGTCAATACGAGATAGATGCAAGAGATCTGTCACCATACGCATCATACGGTTGGTTTCATCGAGTGAAACCTTAATAAAATCAGGGGCGACAGGATCATACAGAGCTCCCTCATCCAAGGCTTCGAGATAAGATTTAACACTAGTCAAAGGAGTACGCAACTCATGACTGACGTTTGAAACAAAGAGTCTTCGCTCACGCTCTTCCTTCTCTTGCTCGGTCGTATCATGTAAAACGGCAACCAAACCAGAGATGAAACCTGACTCACGGCGGACAAGGGCAAAACGTACACGAAGGCTCAAATATTCACCATTAGCATCCTGGGAATCAATCGTCAACTCAGGTATCTGTGTAATCAGGTCACGCAGTTCATATTCATCTTCTATCTTTAGTAATTCGAGAATGCTTTTATTCAGAACATCTTCTTTCTGCACACCGAGCTGTTTCTTGGCCATATCGTTGATCATAGTAATCTGGCCACGGCGATTGGTCGCAAGGACACCATCTGTCATATAAGAGAGAATGCTATGCAACCTTTTACTCTCTTGTTCCAAATTTTCTTGGGTCAAACGAATAACTTCTGACAAATCATTCAGGTTATTGGTGATGTTGGTGATCTCTGTACTACCTTGCAAGTCCAAAACTTGAGAATAATCACCTGCAATTAAGTCCTTAACCTTCTGATTTATCTCTTTTAACCGGATGTTATCCCGACGGTTTTCCAGCAAGAGCAAGGTCACCACTAGGATAAAGCCAAGTAAAATCAGGATAAAGATAAAATCACTGGTCAGAATAGTTTGTCTAATATCTTCAATCATTATTTTTCATATAGTAGCCAACACCACGACGTGTGAGGATATACTCTGGACGGCTTGGTGTGTCTTCAATTTTTTCACGCAAGCGTCTAATAGTCACGTCCACTGTACGAACATCGCCAAAATAGTCATAACCCCATACAGTCTCAAGCAAGTGTTCACGCGTAATTACTTGACCGATATGAGAGGCCAAGTGGTACAAGAGTTCAAATTCACGGTGAGTCAAATCTAATTCCTCACCATATTTCTTAGCCACGTAAGCATCTGGAACGATTTCCAAATCACCAATTTGCAAGGGCTGCGTCTTCTTCTCATCAGACTCTTGGCTATCCACAGAAACTAGGTCTGTACGACGAAGCAGAGCCTTGACACGTGCTTGCAACTCACGGTTTGAGAAAGGTTTTGTAACATAATCATCTGCACCTAACTCTAAACCAATAACCTTGTCAAACTCGCTATCCTTAGCTGATAGCATGATAATCGGCACACTGCTAGTCTTACGAATAGCTTTAGCAACTTCTAAACCATCAATTTCAGGGAGCATCAAGTCGAGGATAATAATATCTGGTTGCTCAGCTTCAAATAGCTCAATTGCTTCACGACCATTGAAGGCTGTAACAACTTCATAACCTTCCTTGGTCATATTGAACTTAATAATATCCGAGATTGGTTTCTCATCATCTACAATTAATATTTTTTTCATTTTATCACCTTTTCTCTATCTATTATAACAAAAAAATGCAAAGAAGGCACAAATGGCTACTGTAGGCCTTCATCTTCAAGAGTTGTTTTATAAGCCTGCCAAATTTTTTGTTGGGGTTTCGCAAGTGGATAATCAGAAAACTCCTGAGGAGAAACCCAGCGAATTTCTCTGTCAGAAAACTGTTTTGTTTCTATCACCTGACCAGCTAGGATTTGAATATGCCATTTCCGATGACTAAAAACATGCTTGACCTGGTCAAATACTTGCTGGGACCAATTCACTTCTAAATCATAATCCTGCTCAAAGTTTTCTTGAGGACTTGGTCCAAATGCTCTGCTTTCCTCTTTGACTTGTGAAAAGAGATTTAGCTGATCGTCATCACTTGAGAAATCGTCCACTTCAATCAGTGGGAAATGCCAAAAACCGGCTAACAGTTTCTCACTTTCGTTTTTCTCAAGAAGATATTGGCCGCGGTCATTGCACACAACCAAAGCCTTGAGATAGATTGGGAGGGGCTTTTTCTTGGGTTCTTTAATCGGATATACATCCATAGTTCCATTCTGATACGCCGCACTAAAGTCCTTAACAGGGCTTTCTTCTGGTCTAGGATTAACTGGCGCCTCTATGTCAGAACCTAAATCCATCAGAGCTTGGTTAAAGTCTCCTGGCCGTTCTGGGTCAATCAATATTTCCATCATGGCTTGGAAAATCTTTCGATTGCTGGGAACTCCGATATCATGATTAACCTCAAACAAGCGTGCCAAAACCCGCATGACATTGCCATCGACCGCTGGCTCAGGCAAATTAAAAGCGATACTGGAAATAGCTCCCGCAGTGTAAGGACCAATCCCTTTTAAACTAGAAATTCCTTCATAGGTATTTGGAAATTGCCCCCCAAAGTCAGTCATAATCTGCTGAGCTGCAGCCTGCATATTGCGTACTCGAGAATAATAGCCCAAACCCTCCCAAGCCTTCAACAAACGCTCTTCAGGCGCATTCGCCAAACTTTCTACTGTTGGAAACCAGTCCAAGAATCGTTCGTAGTATGGAATAACTGTATCCACTCTGGTCTGCTGAAGCATGATTTCAGATACCCAGATGTGATAAGGATTTTTACTTCTCCGCCAAGGCAAATCTCGCTTGTTTTCATCATACCAGTTGAGGAGTTTCTCACGAAAAGACATAATCTTCTCCTCTGGCCACATGACGATTCCGTATCCTTTCAAATCTAACATATATCTAGTATAACATAGAAGCTTCTAACTGTCTTTTTCTCAGTACTAAAAAGCCTCTTCCCAAGGGAAAGAGGACTAAATCTTATTGATGAACCGCTTGAGCCGCTGTGATAAGGGTCAACTTGTAGACATCATCCGCATTACATCCACGAGAAAGGTCGTTAACCGGTTTGTTCAAACCTTGCAGAACTGGACCTACAGCCGCGAAGCCACCAAGACGTTCTGCAATCTTGTAGCCAATATTTCCTGCTTCGATACCAGGGAAGATAAAGACAGTTGCTTGCCCAGCAACGTTACTTCCTGGAGCTTTCAATGCTGCAGTTTCAGGGTGGAAAGCTGCATCAAATTGCAACTCACCATCAATCTCAAGGTCTGGGCGTAAGTCGTGAGCAATTTTAGTTGCTTCTACGACCTTATCAACACTTTCACCAAATCCTGAACCTTTAGTAGAATAGCTTAGCATAGCAATTTTAGGCTCGATACCAAACATCTTAGCTGTGATTGCTGAATTGATCGCAATTTCAGCCAAGGCTTCTGCATCTGGATTGATATTAATGGCACAGTCACCAAATAGGTAACGTTCCGTACCACGAACCATGAGGAAGGCACCTGACGTACGAGTAACGTTTGGACGAGTTTTAATGATTTGTAGGGCTGGGCGAACTGTTGAGGCAGTTGAGTGAATAGCTCCTGACACCATACCGTCAACCAAGCCCAAGTATACCAACATAACACCAAAGTAGTTGACATCTTCAACCAAAACTTTGCGCGCTTCTTCTTCAGTCATTTTGCCCTTACGACGCTCTACCAAGGCAGCAACCATTTCTTCAAATTGAGGATAATGTTGGGGATCAATCACTTCATAACCATCCATGATCCCCTCGATTTCGAGATAAATTTTAATTTTTTCTGGGTTCCCAAGCAAAACAGGAACAACTTCTGTTTCTTTTACCAAGCGTTTTGTTGCCTGAAGAATACGAGGTTCTTCCCCTTCAGGGAGAACAATACGAGCATTTTTGCCAACTAGGTTGGCTTTGAGATTTTCAAAAACTTCCATGAGTTTTCTCCTTTAAGAAAATAAATTATACTCCAATAGATTTTAAAGAGTATTAGTTGATAACTGAGTAATAAGATTGCTGAAATCATCCGGTAAGGGGCTTTCTAATTGCAAATCTTGCTCTAGAAAGGGATGATAAAAAGATAAATAATGGCAATGCAGAGCCTGACGTTGGATACCGTCATCCAGACTACCACCATACAAATCGTCTCCCAACAAAGGAAAGCCGATGTGAGAAAAATGCACTCGAATTTGGTGGGTTCGCCCAGTATGCAGACGAATATCGACTAGGTGAATATTTCCATAAGACGCTACAACTTTGTAAGATGTATGGGCGTATTTCCCACCTTTGGCAACCCGTCTCGTGATAATGGAATCTTCATCACGCGCAATCGGGGCGATAATTTCCCCTTCAGACTCCAAGACACCAGCTCCTTTAACCAAAGCAAAGTAGCGTTTCTCGATAGACTTTCTTTGCAGTTGCTTGTCTAAACGTGCATGAGCGTAGCCATGTTTGGCAAAAAGCATCAAACCAGATGTATCTCTATCAAGCCTAGTCACGATGTGAACTTGCTGATTTTCATATTCTTGTTTGACATAGTAGCCCTTGATAAAATTAGCAATGGTATTGGAATGATTGACACTGGGGATGGAAGCTACTCCATAAGGCTTATTCAAAACCAGAAAATGGTCATCCTCATAGAGAATATCCAGTGGACGCTCAATTGCTTCAAGACTTTCAAACCCTTCCTCTGATGGAATATCAATAGTCACCCTGTCTCCAATATCTAAGAAATAAGTCGCATTTTGAGGTTGGCCATTGACCAGAATAGCCCCACCTCGAAACTTAATCTTAGCCAAAAGCCCCTTAGAAACCTCATGTTTCTTGAGGAAGGTCTTGACTTTGACGTGCTCATCTGCGGTAAATTCGAACCTCATTCATCCACCTCGCCGATGAAGGCATCTTTGACACGATTCCAGAAACTAGTGTGACTTGGAGTCGCTACGAAGTGAATCTTGTGATGGTCGATTTGATACTCAATCCGTTCGATATTACGGAAGGAATAGACACTGTTATCAACTGATATCGTGTGGTAATCATTGCGTGTCGGTAAGAGTTCAATCTTATCTTTTTTGGGAATAATGATTGATGATCCCAGAGTGCGATAGACTCGGTTGTTAAGACTTGCTATTTCCGTCAACTGCAAGGCTTCAATGGTAGGATGCAAGACAGCTCCCCCCAAGGACTTGTTGTAGGCAGTACTTCCCGTCGGGGTTGAAACAGTCACTCCATCTCCACGAAATCGCTCGAACGGAACGTGGTTAATGATGATATCCGCAACCATGGTGCGGTCTGATCGACGGATACTCGCTTCATTTAAGGCTCGGAAGGTTTTCACTTCTCTATTTTCAAGCGTTACCTTAACATTCAAAACTGGATAGGAAACTTTGGCACCAGTGTCTAGCAGAAGATTAGTCACCAACTGATCCAACTCAAAATCACGATAATCTGTGTAAAATCCCAAATGCCCTGTATGAACACCTACAAATCGAACCTTGTCTAACTGATTCTCATACTTGTGGAAAGCAGACAAAAGCATCCCATCTCCACCAATCGAAATGACGATGTCGGGATTGGTATCGTTCAGTATAAAATGTTGTTTCTTTAGTTTTTCCCTCAGTTCATGCAAAACCTTCTGACTCTGCGGCTTTCTATTTGCTATGAGGTCAACTCGTTTACCTGTATTCTTCATCTGTATCGTCACTATTTCCTACACCATCGTTTAGTTTTCTGCTCAATGGATCAAAGAGAGCCTGCGCTTCCTGTATATCGTCACGAATCTTACCCATTTCTTCATCCAGTTGATAGGCTATTTTGGCCGTGATTTCCAGTCTTTTCCTGATTTCTTCTGGGAAATCGCCCTGGTATTTATAATTGAGCGAGTGCTCAATCGTAGCCCAGAAATTCATGGCTAAAGTCCGTATTTGAATTTCCGCCAAAATCGTCTTAGCTCCGTTGATCGTATCAACCGTGTACTCGACAACCACGTGATAAGAACGATAACCTGAAGCCTTACGATGAGTAATATAATCTCGTTCCTGAACGACTCTCATATCTTGGCGTTTACGTAGAATTGCAACAACTTCTTCCACGTCATCAACGAACTGAACCATGACACGTAAACCCGCAATATCTTGCAAATCATGTTCTAGATTTGCATAAGTAATTCCTCGACGAGCCATCTTTTCTTTGATACTTTCAATCGGTTTTACCCGACCCGTTACGAACTCAATCGGAGAATGCTTGTTTTGCTTACGATACTGTTTGCGAATTCCTCGAAGTTTAATCTTCAATTCACCAACAGCTTGAATGTAAGGATCTAAAAATTCTTCCCATTCTATGGTCATACTTTCTCCCTTGTAATATTTGATTGCTCTGTCGAAAATCTTTGATTTTTTCAGTACATTCGTATACAATAAATACATTGTCCATTATACCATAAATCGCTTTCAAAGATATAGAAAAGGTTGAAAAAATGAAACATTTAGAAATAGAATTGAAAACACTTCTGAAAAAAGAGGAATATGATCATCTAAAAAAACAGTTTTCCCATATCCAACCCGTCCTTCAGAAGAACTACTACATTGACACACCAGATTTCCAATTGCGTGAAAAGAAGGTTGCCATGCGCATTCGCACTTTTGCAGATTGGGCGGAATTGACCTTAAAAGTGCCTCAAACTGTGGGAAATATGGAATACAACCAGAAACTAACTCTTCCAGAAGCTGAATCGTACCTAGAAAAACAAAAACTACCTCAAGGGCTCGTTCTAGAAAAGCTCGCTAAGATTGGTATTGAAAGTCATGACTGGCTTGTTCTAGGCTGTCTTTCAACTCTACGTTATGAAACGAAAACAGAAATTGGCTTAATGGCCTTAGATGAAAGTCACTACTTTGACCAAACGGACTATGAACTCGAGCTTGAAGTCACAGACCATGAAAAAGGGAAAGCAGATTTTCAGAAATTTTTAGATGAAAATCACATAACTTATCAGAAAGCTCCATCAAAATTAATTCGTTTTATTAAAAGCATGAAAAAAAGCTGAAATAATCTCCTTTTTTTGGTAAAATAAAAAAGATAAAAATAAAAGAATCTTCTTTGAAAAACAAAACTTTTTCAAAGAAGATTCGCAAAGTTTACAGAGGACGGTCTATAATGTCAGATAGAAACAACATGAAACTTTTCACCCTAAACTCTAACCCAGAAATCGCTCAAAAGATTGCGGATACAGTTGGTGTACCTCTCGGGAAATTATCCTCTCGTCAATTTTCTGACGGCGAAATCCAGGTCAACATTGAAGAAAGTGTCCGTGGTTACGATGTCTACATCATCCAGTCAACCAGCTACCCTGTTAGCAACCACTTGATGGAGTTGTTGATCATGGTTGATGCTTGTGTACGTGCAAGTGCTCATAGTATCAACGTTGTCCTTCCTTACTTTGGTTATGCGCGTCAGGATCGTATCGCTTCTTCTCGCGAACCCCTCACTGCAAAACTGGTTGCCAATATGCTTGTCAAAGCTGGTGTTAGCCGTGTTCTAACGCTTGACCTCCATGCTGTTCAGGTCCAAGGTTTCTTTGATATTCCAGTAGATAATCTTTATACTGTTCCTCTATTTGCTAAACACTACTGTGATAAAGGACTGCTTGGCTCTGATGTTGTTGTTGTTAGTCCAAAGAACTCTGGTGTTAAACGTGCACGTAGTTTGGCTGAATACCTTGATGCTCCTATCGCTATCATTGACTACGCCCAAGACGATTCTGATCGTAACGAAGGCTATATCATTGGGGATGTCGAAGGCAAGAAGGCTATCTTAATTGACGATATTCTAAATACTGGTCGTACTTTCTCTGAAGCTGCCAAAATCGTTGAACGTGAAGGTGCAACTGAGATTTATGCAGTTTCTAGTCACGGTTTATTTGTTGAAGGTGCAGCAGACCTCCTTGACGCTACAAACATCAAGGAAATCCTTGTGACAGACTCAGTAGCAACCAAAGAAAGAACTCCAGAAAATGTATGTTACATTACTGCTAGCGAGTTAATCGGAGATGCTATCGTCCGCATCCATGAAAGAAAACCAGTCAGCCCACTCTTTGCTTACAACAAAAAGAAATAAGGTGATTCTTTGATTTATTTGGACAATGCTGCAACGACTCCTATGTCAGCAGTTGCTATTTCAGAAATGACCAAGGTCATGCAAGAAACCCATGGTAATCCTTCTAGTATTCATGGTCATGGTCGGCAGGCTGGCAAACTACTCCGTGAAGCTCGTCAGGAACTAGCCCGGTTATTGAGGACAAAATCTCAACATATCTTTTTTACGTCTGGCGGTACAGAAAGTAACAATACAGCTATTATCGGCTATTGTCTCCGTCATCAAAATCGTGGAAAACATATCATCACGACAGCTATTGAACATCATTCTGTGCTTGAAACTATCGATTATCTGGTGCAACATTTTGGCTTTGAAGCGACCATCATCCGACCAGTAAATCAAGAAATTACTGCCCAGCAAATTCAAGAGGCCTTACGTGACGATACCATTCTTGTTTCCACTATGTATGCTAATAATGAAACGGGCAGTCTCTTACCTATCGCTGAGATTGGACGTGTTTTAAAAGAGCATCCTGCTGCTTATCATGTAGACGCTGTTCAAGCTATCGGAAAAGTTCCTATCCATCCTGAGGAATTAGGAATTGATTTCCTCAGTGCTTCTGCCCACAAATTCCATGGACCAAAGGGAATCGGCTTTCTTTATGCTTCTTCCGCGGACTTTGATTCCTATCTTCATGGTGGAGACCAAGAACAAAAGAAACGGGCTGGAACAGAAAACCTCGCTGCCATTGTAGGCATGGTCGCTGCTCTCAAAGAAGATTTAAATGACCAAGATAAGCATTACCAAAAACTAAGCGCACTCAAATCTGCTTTTCTAGATGAGATTGCAGATCTAGAATACTATCTCAACGAAAGCCAACACCAGCTTCCTTATGTTGTCAACATTGGCTTCCCTGGTCAAAAAAATGATTTGCTCCTGCTACGGTTAGACCTTGAAGGAATTTCAATTTCTACCGGTTCAGCCTGTACTGCTGGTGTCGTGCAAACCAGTCATGTGCTTGAAGCTCTTTATGGGCCTGATTCTCATCGTTTAACAGAATCTGTCCGTATCAGTCTGTCTCCTCTTAATACCGAGGAAGAACTAAAACAACTCGCACAAGCCTTAAAAAATATTATTGGAG
Source organism: Streptococcus oralis (assembly GCF_026782235.1). GTDB lineage: Bacteria > Bacillota > Bacilli > Lactobacillales > Streptococcaceae > Streptococcus > Streptococcus oralis_CC. Next base: position 435,125 of record NZ_JAKUWE010000003.1, read on the forward strand.
ATTAATCTAATGGCATTTGAAAAAACCATTAAACTACAAAACTGCCGCTACGACTACACACTTAGCCCATCTGTCAAAAAATTCACACTCAAAGACAATACTTTCTTTGAAACAAAAGTTGGAAACTTCGAACTGACTCGTCTGCTTGAGAAAGTACCTAACAGCGGTGAAGGATTCAAGCTAAAAATCATCATCAACAAAGACCTTACAGGTGCTAAACTCAATATCACTGACAAGTCAGGCCTTCGTTTGGTTAATATCTTTAAATCAGAAGACCATCATATCCACCAAGAGAAATTCTACTTCCTCATGGACAGCCTTGTAGAACGCGGTATCTTCACAAAAGAAGAAAGATAATTGACTATGTATCGTCTCACTTATCAAGATAGTTATCAAGTAGAGCGTACCCTTGAATTTGAGAATTACGAAGAGCTTATGTTATCTCTATCAGGTTGTGTAACTCTTCCTGATACATTTCTAGTTACCTCATTAACCTTTGATGATAAAGTTATCTATCAAGGATTGGTCGGGGATCTCTACCGTTTTCTATCACAAGCTAATTTTTAAGACTAAAACTAAGATTTTCTTAGTTTTTTCTTGTTTTTGTTGATTTTTTCACAATGTTTCTATAAAATAGAAGAATAGAAAGGTTGTGGTTTTGTGAAAGATAAACAGTCTGCTATTCCAAAAGCAACAGCAAAAAGACTCTCTCTCTACTATCGAATTTTCAAGAGATTTCATGCCGAGAAAATCGAACGTGCCAACTCCAAGCAAATTGCAGAGGCTATCGGTATCGATTCTGCGACTGTTCGTCGTGATTTTTCCTATTTTGGTGAACTAGGTCGTCGTGGTTTTGGTTATGATGTTAAAAAACTGATGACTTTTTTTGCTGACCTCCTAAATGACAACTCCATTACCAATGTTATGTTGGTTGGGATTGGGAATATGGGGCATGCCCTTCTCCACTATCGCTTCCATGAGCGTAACAAGATGAAAATCATCATGGCATTTGACCTAGATGACCATCCAGAAGTCGGAACCCAGACACCTGATGGAATTCCAATCTATGGTATCTCTCAGATTAAAGAAAAAATCAAAGAAGCAGATGTTAAAACTGCTATCCTAACTGTTCCAAGTGTTAAATCACAAGAAGTCGCCAATCTTTTGGTCGATGCAGGTATAAAAGGTATTCTCAGTTTTTCCCCTGTTCATCTCCACCTTCCAAAAGATGTGGTCGTTCAGTATGTCGATTTGACAAGCGAACTCCAAACCCTCCTCTATTTTATGCGTAAAGAGGATTAGAAAGCGAAAGCATTTATGAAAAAACCAGTTATTGGGATTACAGGAAATGAAAAAGCTCATCCAGATGATGACATCATGATGAGCTATGCAGCAAAGGGCTTTGTTGAAGGAGTCAAGGACGCTGGCGGAATTCCAATCATCCTACCGATTGGTGATCAAGAAATGGCTACCCATTACATCAGTATCATTGATAAGCTCATCCTAACGGGTGGGCAAAATGTTGATCCAAAATACTATGGTGAGCCTAAAACCATTGACAGCGATGACTACCATCTTCAAAGAGACCAGTTTGAATTAGCCCTTATCAGAGAAGCGACTAAACAGAAGAAACCAATTTTCTCTGTTTGCCGTGGTACTCAGCTTTTCAATGTCGCTATGGGAGGTACGCTTCACCAAGATATAGAGGATCATTGGCAGGACTGTTCAGCCGAATACACAACACAACGCCTCGTAACGGAACCTGATACAATTCTCCGAGAAATCTATGGAGAAATCTCTCATATCAACTCCTTCCACCACCAGAGTATTAAAGATTTGGCTCCTAATCTTAAGGTTGTAGCACATGATCCTAAAGATGGAATCATTGAGGCTGTGACAACTACGGATGGCTTTCCTTACCTTGGTGTCCAATGGCATCCAGAATTTCTATTTGAAAATCGCCCCAAAGATAAAACATTGTTTGACTATGTTGTTAACGAACTCTAGATTAGATCCGTCTTTTCACGGTAACTAAAGTAATCTGAGTGAGAGACAATCAGATGATCTAGAAACACAATTCCCATCAGTTCGCAGGCTTCCTTGACTAGCTTAGTGACATGATCATCATTTCGACTAGGAGATACAGCACCGGATGGATGATTGTGAACGAGAATCACTGAGGTAGCCATATGCTTCAAAGCATAGTGAAGGATTTCCCTCGGTTCAGCAATGCTGCGTGTCGCAGATCCGATAAAAATAGTTTGCTGATGAATGATTTGATTTTGAGTATTGAGATAGAGCGCCACTAGGTGCTCTTGTTTTTTGTCGCCAAGTTCCTGTTGCATTTTCTTGGCTAGCTTTTGACTACTGAGAATACTTTCCATCTCAAGAGTTTCGTGTTTGTGAATACGATGCCCTAGTTCAATCACCGCTTGTAATTCAATGGCCTTAATCCGTCCAATACCAGACAGACTCTGCAATTCCTGCAGGGTCATTTTCTTTAAATCAGTTAGACTTGTCAAACTATCCAAGACTTTCTGAGCGATTTCAAATACATTTGCCTGACGCGTTCCAGTTCTGAGCAGAATAGCTAGTAATTCTTGATTGCTCAGAGCCTCTACTCCTTCTTTAACTAGTCTTTCTCTAGGTAAGAGTGAATCTTCTTGGAATGAAATACTGTACATAAAAATCCTCCTCACTTTATTATTCGTGAGGAGGATGAAAAATTAGATTTTTTTCTCAATTGGGGCAACGCTGGCTAGGAGTTTTTTCAGACCCACTTCTGGGAAATTGATTTTCAACTCCTGAGTATCACCGCTACCTGAGACTTCCAGAACAGTTCCCTCCCCCCATTTCTTGTGAAGAGCAATATCTCCGATAGACCAGCTTGTATCGCTAGAATCTTTTTTATTTCCGGCCGCAAACTGTCCAAATGGGAGACCACTTGACTGGATAGAGCTTGGTGCAGCATTGCGTTTCCGTTCTTGAAGGGCCTGGGCTAAGCTAATACCTTGACCAAAGGCCACGCCACCACTGCTATAAGATGCCTTAAAACTTGTATTTGCTGGACGAGCCAGACCTTGATACTCAAGTAAGTCTGAACTGATTTCATTAATAAAACGAGTTGGACGATTGTAGCTAGTACGACCAAAAAGCAAGCGTGAGTTGGCATTGGTCAGATAGAGGATCTTTTCTGCACGCGTGATACCGACATAGGCCAAACGGCGTTCTTCTTCCAACTCATCAGGATCCTCAGCTGCACGGCTAAGGGGAAAGACATTTTCCTCCATCCCAATGATAAAGACAACTGGGAACTCAAGTCCCTTAGCTGCATGGAGTGTCATCAAAGTCACCTCAGATGTCTCCTGACTGCCTGAATCCGTATCCGCAATCAGGGCAAGGTCATTCAAGAAACGACTGAGTTTGTCCAAACCTGTTTCCTCTTCTTGACTATCAGGATTGTCGTCAAAATTCTTGGTAACAGATAGGAACTCTTCGATATTTTCAACCCGCGCCTTACTTTCCAAGGTTGCTTGGGTATTGAGAATATCGATATAACCAGTTTTTTCTAGAACAGCCTCTACCAACTCAGTGATAGTTAATTGATCCAATTGCTCACGCAAATCCAGAATCATATTGGCAAAATCCCAGATAGACTGGGCTGCCTTACCCTTGATACCAGATAACATGATATTGGCTGAAGCGTCTAGCATGGACATCTCTTGTAGGTTAGCGAAGTCGCGGATTTTCTCAACGGTTCCTGGGCCAATTCCGCGTTTAGGTTCGTTAATAATGCGCTCAAAACTGATATTATCACTCAAATTAGCAATAAGATTAAGGTAGGCAATAATATCGCGAATTTCCTTACGGCTGTAGAACTTGGTCCCTCCAACCATAGTATAAGGAATATTGGACTTGAGCAGGGCTTCCTCAATAGTACGAGATTGCGCATTGGTTCGATAAAGAACTGCAAAGTCTTTGTGAAGGAAGTTTTGACTACGACCAAGTTCGTCGATAGTTTTTGCTACAAAAACAGCCTCATCTTGTTCGTCATTTGCGCGATAATAAACGATTTGCTCTCCATCCGCATTCTGGGTCCAGAGATTCTTGGGGCGGCGGTTTTTATTGTTTTTGATGACGTCGTTGGCCGCTTGGAGAATGGTTTTAGTTGAACGGTAATTTTCTTCCAACAAAACTACCTTGGCGTTAGGGTAATCTTTCTCAAAATCCAAGATATTCTGCATATCAGCCCCACGCCAACCATAGATAGACTGGTCCGCATCACCGACTACGCAGATGTTTTTAAAGCGTGAAGCTAAGAGTTTGACCAGTTGGTACTGGGCATGGTTGGTATCTTGGTATTCATCAACGTGAATGTACTGGAACTTCTGCTGGTAGTAGGTCAAAACATCAGGATTTTGATCAAAGAGACGCAGGGTCAGCATAATCAAATCATCAAAGTCAACGGACTCAGACTGACGAAGCTCCTTTTGATAGGCCGTATAACACTGAGCAACGATTTGCGTATACATATCACCAGCTTGAGCAGCATAAGCCACATCATCAATCAAGTCATTCTTAGCATTTGAAATAGTCCCTAAAATGCTCCGTTCATTCCATTTTTTCGGATCTAAGTTTAATTGCTTGAGAATGCGTTTCATGAGAGTTCGTTGCTCTCCTGGATCTACAATAGTGAAATTTCGGTTATAACCAATATGATCTGCATCGCGACGTAGGATACGAACACACATAGAGTGGAAAGTCGCAATCAGACAGTCCTGGGTTGCTGGATTAAGGCTATAGGCACGCTCCTTCATCTCACGCGCCGCCTTATTGGTAAACGTAATGGCCAAGATATTCCAAGGATTGACCATCTTTTCATCAATCAAGTAGGCGATTCTGTGAGTTAAAACACGAGTCTTTCCAGAACCAGCCCCCGCCATGATCAATAATGGACCTTCTGTCGTTTTTACCGCCTCAGCCTGACGGTCATTCATTCCATTCAATAATGCGTTCATTTTCTCTTCCTTACTCTTGAAGTCAATGTTTCTATTATATCAGAAAACAGGGAAAATATCTTTAGCTAGACTGGTTGCGTGTGGAATTCTACTCTCTCATATCATCAGGAGGAGTCAATGACTTTTGCATCCAAACGATATCATGCCATTTTCCAAACTTATAGCCAATCTCAGGGAAATGAGCTACTTGTTCATAGCCCCTCTTTCGGTGAAGTAAAATGCTCCTATCATTTGGCAAAGCGATACAAGCTAAGAAGCGTAAGTAATTCCTAGACTCTAGTTCTTCCTCCAGACAGTCATAGAGTAGACTCCCTAACCCTCGACCTTCGGCTTCTTGATGCAAGTAAATTGACACTTCAACTGACCAATCATAAGCCCTCCTATCATAATAGGTGGAAGCATAGGCATATCCCAAAATTTTTCCTTCTTCCTCTAGCACTAGATAAGGATATTTAAGCAAGGTCTTTTGGATTCTTCTTTGAAATTCTTCAACACTTGGCACCTCATATTCAAATGTAATGGCTGTATTAAGGACATAAGGAGCATAAATAGCAAGCAGGTCTGGAATATCAGACTCCCTTACTGTTCGAATCTTTGGCATATATTCCTCTCTCTAAAATCGAAAATGAGCTCGGATAGCTTTTCCAAACTCATTTGAATTCAATTAAACTATTAGAACAATCCTAGAACGGTTCCGTCACTTTCAACATCCATATTGAGAGCTGCTGGTCGTTTTGGAAGACCAGGCATAGTCATAACATCACCTGTTAAGGCAACGATAAAGCCTGCACCCAATTTTGGTACCAATTCACGAATAGTAATTTCAAAGTTTTCTGGGGCTCCAAGTGCATTTGGATTATCAGAGAAACTGTACTGAGTTTTAGCCATACAGATTGGCAATTTGTCCCAACCATTCTGAACGATTTGGGCAATTTGCGTTTGAGCTTTCTTCTCAAAGTTCACTTTGCTACCACGGTAGATTTCAGTAACAATCTTTTCAATCTTTTCTTGAACAGAAAGGTCATTGTCATACAAACGTTTATAGTTAGATGGGTTTTCAGCGATAGTCTTGACAATCGTTTTAGCAAGTGCTACTCCACCTTCTGCACCATCAGCCCAGACACTAGCCAATTCAACTGGTACATCGATTGAGGCACAAAGTTCTTTCAAGGCTGCAATTTCAGCTTCTGTATCAGATACAAATTCATTAATAGCTACGACTGCAGGTACTCCAAATTTACGGATATTTTCAACGTGGCGTTTCAAGTTAGCAAAACCTGAACGAACTGCCTCCACATTTTCCTCTGTCAAAGCGTCTTTAGCTACGCCACCATTCATCTTAAGGGCACGAAGGGTTGCGACGATGACAACTGCATCTGGAGATGTTGGCAAGTTTGGCGTCTTGATATCAAGGAATTTCTCAGCTCCAAGGTCCGCACCAAAACCAGCTTCAGTGACTGTATAATCAGCCAAGCGAAGGGCTGTGCTTGTTGCCAAAACAGAGTTACATCCGTGAGCGATATTGGCAAATGGACCACCGTGTACAAAGGCAGGTGTACCGTAAATTGTCTGAACCAAGTTTGGCTTAATAGCATCTTTCAAAATCAATGCTAAAGCACCTTCAACCTGCAAATCACCTACAGAAACTGGTGTACGGTCATAGCGATAACCGATAACAATATTAGCTAAACGGCGTTTCAAGTCTTCAATATCAGTCGCCAAGCAAAGAATGGCCATGATTTCAGAAGCAACTGTAATATCAAAACCGTCCTCACGAGGAATACCGTTTAGAGGGCCACCAAGTCCAACAGTCACATGACGAAGAGCGCGGTCGTTCAAGTCCACAACACGTTTCCAGAGGATACGACGTTGGTCGATTCCCAGCTCATTTCCTTGGTGCAAGTGATTGTCGATCAAGGCAGAAAGGGCATTATTAGCAGTTGTAATGGCATGCATATCCCCAGTAAAGTGAAGGTTGATGTCTTCCATTGGCAACACTTGGGCATAACCACCACCAGCAGCACCACCCTTAATACCCATTACTGGGCCAAGAGATGGTTCGCGAATAGCAATCATGGTTTTCTTACCAATCTTGTTCAAGGCATCCGCAAGACCAATGGTAATGGTTGATTTCCCTTCACCAGCAGGTGTTGGGTTGATGGCAGTAACCAAGATCAATTTCCCAACCGGATTGTTCTCAACCGCACGAATTTTATCAAAACTAAGCTTAGCCTTGTACTTCCCGTACAATTCCAAATCGTCGTAAGAAATACCAAGTTTCTCCACAACATCCACGATTGGCTTTAACTCAATGCTCTGTGCGATTTCAATATCTGTTTTCATAGCAAACTCCTCTAACCTCTAATATAATAACTCATTATAACACAAAAAAAGTTCTTTCACATACAAAAAGCTTAGTAAAGTTTATAAACATAAAGTTTTAAGGCCGATTTTAGTCGTCTTTTTTACTTTTTATAAGTTTTTATAGCCAAAAACTATAATCTTGCTGGAAAATTAGATAAAAAAACAAACGCTTTCTTTTGATTCTATTTTATTTTTTGGTACAATAGTCCTATGAAAATTTTAGTTACGTCAGGCGGTACAAGTGAAGCAATCGATAGCGTCCGCTCTATCACTAACCACTCGACTGGTCGCTTGGGGAAAATCATCACCGAAGCCCTACTTGCTGCTGGTCATGAGGTTTGTTTGATTACTACTCCTAATGCTCTTAAGCCAGAACCTCATCCCTATCTAACCATTCTAGAAATCAAAAATACGAATAATCTTCTTATAGAGATGAAAGAACTTATTCAAGATTATCAAGTCTTGATTCATTCAATGGCTGTGTCTGACTATACTCCTGTTTATATGACGGGGCTTGAGGAGGTACAGGCTAGCTCCAATCTAGAAGAATTCTTAAACAAGCAGAATCATCAAGCTAAGATTTCTTCAACTGATGAGGTTCAGGTTTTATTTCTGAAAAAAACACCCAAAATCATCTCTCTAGTCAAAGAATGGAATCCAGCTATTCATTTGATTGGTTTCAAACTGTTGGTTGATGTCTCTGAAGATTATCTCATAGAAATTGCTAGACAGAGTCTTATCAAGAACCGAGCAGACTTGATCATTGCAAATGACCTCACTCACATTTCAGCAAATCGGCACCGAGCTATCTTTGTTGAGAATGATCATCTTCAAACTGTTCAAACCAAAGAGGAAATTGCAAATCTCCTCCTTGAAAAAATTCAAGCATACGATTCATAGAAAGGAAAGCCATGGCAAATATTCTCATCGCAGTAACAGGTTCCATCGCCTCCTATAAATCAGCTGACCTAGTCAGTTCCTTGAAAAAACAAGGCCATGATGTCACTGTCCTAATGACTGAGGCAGCGAGAGAGTTTATCCAACCGTTGACACTACAGGTCCTCTCTCAAAATCCTGTCCACCTTGATGTCATGCAGGAACCCGCTCCTGAGCAAGTCAATCATATCGAACTAGGAAAAAAAGCTGACCTTTTTATTGTTGTCCCTGCTACTGCTAATACCATTGCCAAACTTGCGCACGGTTTTTCGGATAACATGGTGACCAGTACGGCTCTTGCCCTACCAAGTCACATCCCTAAACTCTTAGCGCCAGCCATGAATACAAAAATGTATGACCATCCGGCAACCCAGGCTAATCTAAAAACATTAGAGACCTATGGTTATCAGATTATCTCTCCAAAGGAATCTCTACTAGCCTGTGGCGATCACGGCAAAGGCGCCCTAGTTGACCTGAATACTATTTTAGAAAGAATAAAGGAAACCCTCGATGAACAAACGCTCTAACATTGCTCCAATTGCTATCTTTTTTGCAGTTATGCTCGTTATCCACTTTTTGAGCTCTCTCCTATTTAACCTTTTCCCATTTCCAATTAAACCAACTATCGTTCATATTCCAGTAATCATTGCTAGTATCATTTACGGCCCACGAGTTGGTGTTACACTTGGTTTCTTGATGGGACTACTAAGCTTAACGGTAAACACGATTACGATTCTACCAACCAGCTACCTCTTCTCACCTTTCGTACCAAACGGAAACATCTATTCTGCGATTATCGCTATTGTCCCTCGCGTTTTGATCGGTCTGACACCTTACTTGGTTTATAAACTGATGAAAAATAAAACTGGGCTAATCCTAGCTGGTGCCCTTGGTTCCCTTACCAACACCGTCTTTGTCCTTGGTGGAATCTTCTTCCTTTTTGGAAATGTCTTCGACGGCAATATCCAAAAACTCCTAGCAACCGTTATTTCTACAAACTCAATTGCCGAGCTTGTCATCTCTGCCGTACTAACAGTAGCAATTGTTCCCCGTCTCGAAACTTTGAAGAAATAAAAAATCAACTCCACTTTCATCCTGAAGGTGGAGTTTAGCATTTAAAACATGAGAAACATCAATAGAATATGAAAGCCAAAGCGCAGGAGTTGATACGAAAGAGGTGTAGGTTGCTGACTTTTCTGGCTATCCAAATATAGGGTTAAAGATAGTAAAACCAAACCAAATGCAATCACCAATCTGACAAAATAAGCAATTTCGAGTATTGCTGCCATCAAAAGAAAACCTAATAAAGGAAGGCTAAAGAGTGAAACAGCTAGGCTACTTGCTAATAGAGAGAGTAGCGAAAGGACCAATAAACTATAAACTAGGAAACGAGTCCAACCTGAGACTACTTTCCCTTCTTTTTTCTGCTTTGACATCATCACGATTACCACGATTAGGTAAACAAAAAGTATCATCACAATTTCTCCTCAGTTCCTATTATTCTTTACCACATTTTAACCAAATTTTCCTGAAAAATCAATAATGCTTCTTGACTTGATTGGTGATTTATTGTACTATACTTGTGTATATACAGATAAATGGAGGTTCTTATGGATATACGGAAAAAAACGCAGTTTATGACTATGACTGCCCTACTCACTGCAATAGCGATTTTGATTCCAATCATTATGCCTTTTAAAATCGTTATCCCACCGGCTTCTTACACCTTGGGAAGTCATATCCCCATCTTTATCGCCATGTTTCTTTCGCCTTTGATGGCTGCTTTTGTGATTATTGCTTCTAGTCTTGGTTTCCTGATGGCAGGCTACCCTATGGTTATCGTTCTGCGCGCCTTTTCTCACATCGTTTTTGGTACTTTGGGGGCTTTGTACTTAAAAAAATTCCCTGAAACCTTGGATAAACCAAAGGCATCTTGGATTTTTAACTTTGTTTTGGGTGTTGTTCATGCTATCGCTGAAGTAATAGCTTGTATCATCTTTTATGCTACTTCAGGGACAAATGTTGAAAATATGTTTTATGTTCTCTTTGTCCTAGTTGGTTTTGGCACAATCGTCCATAGTATGGTAGACTATACATTAGCACTAGCTGTCTATAAAGTGCTTCGAAAACGTCGCTAAAAGGAAAAACTATGACAAAGGATCGCAAACAAGCTCTTCTCAAACTGTTAAAAGAGGCACCAAAAGCTCTCAATGGTCAAACCTTGGCTGAACACTTTCATGTTACGCGCCAAGTCATTGTACAGGACATCGCTATTCTTCGAGCAGATGGAGCTCCTATCCTATCCACCAATCGTGGTTATATCTACAAAGAAAATGATGCCAGCCCCTACGTCCACAAACTCTTTAAAGTGAAACATGAACTGGAAGAAATCGGACAGGAACTACTAGCTATTGTAGACAATGGCGGACGCGTTCAAAATATCTTAATCGATCATCCCGTTTATGGAGAAATTGAAACCCTACTCAAACTCACTTGTCGCCGAGATGTCCAGCATTTTCTCGAACAAGTCGAGAATTCAGACTTTAGACCCCTTTCTGAATTGACAGACGGCATCCATTACCACCTTGTTGAAGCCGAAACGCAACAAGACCTCCACTATATCGAGGAGGCCTTGGATCAGTTAGGTTATTTAGTAAAAGACTAGAAAATTTCTTTCTCCCATCCATCTTCTGTACGGTGGCGATAGAAGAACTCAGACTTGTCAGGTGCTTCCATCATTTCCATCAAAGGCAACATATCATAGGCCAGTTCCAAGTTTGGAATCTGGTCTTTTTGCACCCAAGATACTTCTCCTTCTCCTGAGGATTGGAGACTTCCAGTAAACTCTGTCGCCTTATAACAAACGACGATGTAGCGCCCACCTGTATCTAAGGGCCAGTTTTTAATGCCGACTAGTTGTGGATTCTGAATGGTTAGACCTGTTTCTTCATAAATCTCACGAATGACAGACTCGGCAAAGGCCTCGCCATTCTCAACATGTCCTCCTGGAAAGGCATAGCCAGACCAGCGATTGTTTTCAGGAGAGCGATACTGCATCACCACGCGCTGGGTTTCGAGGTCTTCAATCAGACAGATGTTGGTTAAAATAGTTGCTTGGGCACGGGACATAGGTTTACTCGCTTTCTAAATTATTAAATTTTCAGACTTGGTACCAGAGCCATTAGCTTTTACTTTTTAAAATTATTTAGAATAGAATACCATCCGTTTTTCCTTTATAGGTTTTCCAAGGTCAAGCATCTTTTCTTGTCCATCAAAAGTAAAACCCATTTTTTGATAGAAAGCAATGGCACGCTTATTATCTTTCAATACCCATAAGAAAATTTCAGAAAAATGATCAAGAGCATTCAAAGCTGCTTTCACTAACTTTTGTGCGATACCTTTTCCATAATAGTCTTTTAAAATATATAAAGCCATAATTTCACCAGCTTGAATAGTCTCATCACGAAAGTTTCCATAACTGATAAAACCAACTACGTTCATGCCATCTATCGCAATCAATGTATTTTCTGGATACTTTTGACTAAAGAATCGACATCTTTCTAATGTTATTGTCTCCTGAAATTCTGCAGGCAAAAGGTCGTCATAAGCCTCTCTCCACGTTTGCCAGTGAACGAGGGATTTACCTTCTATCTCTTCAGGAGTTTTCATCTTTTTGATAGTAAGATTCATTTATTTTTCTCCTTTCTCTACCCCAACGCCTTGACTTCCAACATCGTATCACGGATCTGAGCTGCCAGTTCAAAGTCAAGCACTTCGACGGCTTCTTGCATTTGTTTGTCGAGTTTTTTGACGAGTTCCTTGCGTTCTTGTTTGTTGAGGCTATTGATATCGACTTCCTTGTCATCTTCCTTAGCAACTGCCTTGGTTACGGCGATTAGGTCGCGGATTTCTTTCTTAATGGTTTGTGGAACGATACCATGCTCTTCATTATAAGCCATCTGGATTTTCCGACGGCGGGCCGTTTCATCGATAGCACGTTGCATAGACTGAGTCATCGTGTCCGCATACATGATGACATGCCCTTCGCTATTACGGGCAGCACGACCAATGGTCTGGATGAGGCCACGTTCGTTACGAAGGAAGCCTTCCTTGTCAGCATCTAGAATAGCAACCAAACTCACTTCAGGAACGTCAATCCCTTCACGGAGGAGGTTAATTCCGACCAAGACATCAAAGACACCCAAACGTAGGTCACGGATAATCTCCGTCCGCTCTAAAGTCTTGATATCCGAGTGCATGTACTTGACCTTGATGCCCATTTCCTTGAAGTAGTCGGTTAAGTCCTCTGCCATTTTCTTAGTCAGAGTGGTGATAAAGGTTCGTTCGTTCTTTTCAACACGGGCATTGATTTCACCTAAAAGATCATCAATCTGCCCCATAGTTGGACGGACTTCCACCTCTGGATCCAATAGTCCCGTTGGACGAATGATTTGTTCAATAACTGTCTCGGTCTGTTCATTTTCATAGTCACCTGGTGTCGCTGAAACGTAAACAATCTGATGGACATGGCTTTCAAACTCCTCCCGACGGAGGGGACGATTGTCCAAAGCAGACGGCAAGCGAAAACCATAATTTACTAACATTTCCTTACGCGAACGGTCTCCATTGTACATGCCCTTAATCTGCCCCATGGTCATGTGGCTCTCGTCAATCATGATTAAGAAATCATCTGGGAAGAAATCGAGCAATGTATAAGGAGGCTCTCCTTCGTTCCGTCCATCCATGTGACGAGAGTAGTTCTCAACCCCATTTGTATAGCCCATCTCACGCAACATTTCGATATCATACTCTGTCCGTTGTTTCAAGCGTTGTGCTTCTAGCAGTTTGCCTTCCTTTTCAAAGACAGCTAACTGCTCCTCCAACTCCGCCTGAATCTTGGCAATAGCAACTTCCATGTGATCATCATTGGTCACAAAGTGAGTGGCAGGGAAAATCGCCAAATGATCCACTTCTCCCAATACCTGACCAGTCAAGGCTTCAACCTCACGGATACGATCAATTTCATCTCCGAAGAACTCTACTCGAAAAGCGTGTTCATCACGGGAAGCTGGGAAAATCTCTACCACATCCCCACGCACACGGAATCTTCCCCGTTGGAAATCAATGTCATTACGCTCAAACTGGATATCGACCAAGTCATTCAAGAGTTTATCACGAGAAATCTCAAGACCTGGACGCAAACTCACGACACTATCAGCGTATTCCTTGGGCGAACCTAAACCATAGATACAAGAGACAGAAGCCACAACGATGACATCATTACGCTCCAGAAGAGCTGAAGTCGCTGAGTGGCGGAGCTTGTCTATCTCGTCATTGACGGAACTGTCCTTCTCAATATAAGTATCGCTAGAAGGAACATAGGCTTCTGGCTGGTAATAATCATAGTAGGATACGAAGTACTCAACAGCATTTTCAGGGAAAAATTCCTTGAATTCTCCGTAAAGTTGGCCTGCTAGTGTCTTATTGTGAGCGATGACCAGAGTGGGTTTATTGACCTTGGAAATGACCTGACTCATGGTATAGGTTTTCCCTGTCCCAGTCGCACCCATCAGGATTTGAGCTTTTTCTCCACCTTCGATATTGTCAACCAATTGCTCGATGGCTTGGGGTTGATCTCCTGAAGGTTCATATTTTGATACTAGTTTAAATTTATTATCTGTAATTCGATTTATCATGATTGCCTCATCTGCATTTTTCTATCTTTCTATTTTACCATAAATTTGCTTTTCAGACTCTTCTCCAAACTGATAAGAACGTGCAGTTCATGTTATATTTCCTTACATAAAATTCATAAAATTTGCCTTTTCACCTTTTTTCTGGTATAATGGAAAAATATTCGGAAAAGGAGACTAAAAATGAAGAAAAAAATACTAGCGTGTTTGCTCATTTTATTTCCCATTTTCTCACTAGGTATGGCAAAAGCTGATACTGTTAAGATTGTGTCTGATACAGCTTACGCACCTTTTGAGTTTAAAGATTCAGATCAAACCTACAAAGGGATTGATGTTGATATTATCAATAAAGTCGCAGAAATCAAAGGATGGAACATCCAAATGTCTTATCCCGGCTTTGACGCAGCTGTAAATGCAGTGCAGTCAGGTCAAGCAGATGCTATTATGGCAGGTATGACAAAAACAAAAGAACGTGAAAATGTCTTTACCATGTCTGATACTTATTATGATACAAAAGTTGTCATTGCTACCACAAAGGCAAATAAAATCACCAAATATGAGGAACTTAGCGGGAAAACAGTTGGAGTTAAGAACGGAACTGCCGCCCAACGTTTCCTCGAAAGTATCAAAGATAAATACGGTTTTTCTATTAAAACCTTTGATACAGGTGATTTGATGAATAACAGTCTAAGTGCTGGTGCTGTAAATGCCATCATGGATGATAAACCTGTTATTGAGTATGCGATTAACCAAGGACAAGATCTCAGCATCAATATGGATGGTGAGGCTGTTGGAAGCTTTGCTTTTGGTGTCAAGAAAGGGAGCAAGTATGAACACTTGGTTACCGAGTTTAACGAAGCCCTAGCACAAATGAAAAAGGATGGTAGCTTGGAGCAAATCATCCAAAAATGGACCGCTTCTACAACTACGGCAAGCCCAACGACAACTACTGCTACTGGACAAAAAGCTACTCCAGTGAAAAGCAAGTACATTATTGCCAGCGACTCATCTTTCGCCCCATTCGTTTTTCAAAATTCAAGCAATCAATACACCGGTATTGATATGGACCTCATCAAGGCCATTGCCAAAGATCAAGGTTTTGAAATTGAAATTACCAACCCAGGATTTGACGCAGCAATCAGTGCTGTTCAAGCAGGACAAGCAGATGGTATCATTGCTGGTATGTCTGTAACAGATGCCCGTAAGGAAACCTTCGACTTCTCAGAATCATACTACACAGCAAATACGATTCTCGGTGTGAAAGAATCAAGCACGATAGCTTCTTATGAAGACCTCAAGGATAAAACTGTCGGTGTTAAAAACGGAACTGCTTCCCAAACATTCCTTACTGAAAATCAAAGCAAATACGGCTATAAGATTAAAACCTTCGCAGATGGCGCATCAATGTATGACAGTCTGAATACTGGAGCTATTGATGCTGTGATGGATGATGAGCCAGTTCTCAAATATTCTATCAGCCAAGGTCAAAAATTGAAAACGCCAATTGCTGGAACTCCAATCGGTGAAACAGCCTTTGCGGTTAAAAAAGGAACAAACCTTGAATTGATCCAGATGTTCAATAATGGACTTGCTAACCTCAAAGCTAACGGAGAATTCCAAAAGATTCTTGACAAGTATCTAGCTAGCGAATCTTCAACTAACTCTACAAGTACGGTTGACGAAACTACTATCTGGGGCTTGCTTCAAAACAACTACAAACAACTTCTTAGTGGACTTGGAATCACTCTTGCCTTAGCACTTATTTCATTTGCAATTGCCATTGTCATCGGGATTATCTTTGGTATGTTTAGCGTTAGTCCATACAAATCTCTTCGTCTGATCTCTGAGATTTTCGTTGACGTTATCCGCGGTATTCCATTGATGATTCTTGCAGCCTTTATCTTCTGGGGAATTCCAAACTTCATCGAGTCCATTACAGGCCAACAAAGTCCAATTAACGACTTCGTAGCTGGTACTATTGCCCTCTCACTCAATGCAGCGGCTTATATCGCTGAAATCGTTCGTGGTGGTATTCAGGCCGTTCCAGTTGGGCAAATGGAAGCCAGTCGCAGTCTTGGTATCTCTTATGGAAAAACCATGCGTAAGATAATCTTGCCACAAGCGACTAAATTGATGTTGCCAAACTTTGTCAACCAATTCGTTATCGCTCTTAAAGATACAACCATCGTATCTGCTATCGGTCTGGTGGAACTTTTCCAAACTGGTAAGATTATCATCGCCCGTAACTACCAAAGTTTCAAGATGTATGCAATCCTTGCTATCTTCTATCTTGTAATTATCACGCTTTTGACTAGACTAGCGAAACGCTTAGAAAAGAGGATTCGTTAATGGCAAAACTAAAAATTGATGTAAATGATTTGCATAAGTATTATGGAAAAAACGAAGTTTTAAAAGGCATTACGACTAAGTTCTATGAAGGAGATGTTGTCTGTATCATCGGTCCTTCTGGTTCTGGTAAATCCACTTTCCTCCGTAGCCTTAACCTTCTCGAGGAGGTAACGAGTGGCCACATCACAGTAAATGGTTATGATTTGACTGAAAAATCAACCAATGTCGACCATGTTCGCGAAAACGTGGGAATGGTCTTCCAACACTTCAACCTCTTCCCACACATGTCCGTTCTAGAAAATATCACTTTTGCACCTATTGAACACAAACGGATGACCAAAGAAGAAGCTGAAAAATTGGGGATGGAGTTGCTGGAGAAAGTCGGTCTTGCAGACAAAGCTAATGCTAACCCAGATAGCCTATCAGGTGGTCAGAAACAACGTGTAGCTATCGCTCGTGGACTTGCCATGAATCCTGATATCATGCTCTTTGATGAGCCAACTTCCGCTCTGGACCCTGAAATGGTTGGAGATGTACTGAATGTTATGAAGGAATTGGCGGAGCAAGGCATGACCATGATCATCGTAACCCATGAGATGGGATTTGCTCGTCAGGTGGCTAACCGTGTTATCTTTACGGCTGATGGTGAATTTTTAGAAGATGGAACTCCAGATCAAATCTTCGATAACCCGCAACACCCTCGTCTGAAAGAGTTCTTGGATAAGGTCTTAAATGTATAAAACAAAACTGTAAGGTTCTCCTTACAGTTTTTTAATTGCGTATTGGATTTTTTGTTTTTTTTGAAAATTATGATAAAATAAAAACTATGATAATGAGGAAATCTCATCCCTAGTCCAACTAGGAAAAAATATAGAAATTAGGTAGCTAGATGTCATCAAAGGTTATTGTTACAATTTTCGGTGCGAGTGGAGATTTAGCTAAACGCAAACTCTACCCTTCCCTTTTCAGACTCTATAAATCAGGCAATCTTTCTGAGCATTTTGCAGTTATCGGAACAGCTCGTAGACCTTGGAGTAAGGAATATTTTGAATCTGTAGTTGTCGAGTCCATCCTTGATTTGGCAGATAGTACCGAGCAAGCCCAAGAATTTGCTAGCCACTTCTACTATCAAAGCCATGATGTGAACGATACGGAACATTACATTGCTTTGCGCCAATTACAAGCTGAGCTTAACGAAAAATACCAAGCTGAACACAATAAGCTCTTCTTCTTGTCTATGGCACCTCAGTTCTTCGGAACCATTGCCAAACACCTCAAATCTGAAAACATTGTTGATGGTAAAGGTTTTGAGCGCTTGATCGTTGAGAAACCATTTGGTACAGACTACGAAACAGCTAGCAAACTCAACGAAGATCTCCTTGCGGCCTTTGATGAAGAGCAAATCTATCGTATCGACCATTACCTAGGTAAAGAGATGATTCAGAGTATCTTTGCTGTTCGTTTTGCCAACATGATCTTTGAGAATGTTTGGAACCGCGAACACATCGATAATATTCAGATTACCTTTGCGGAACGCTTGGGTGTTGAAGAACGCGGTGGCTACTATGATCAATCTGGCGCCCTTCGTGATATGGTGCAAAACCATACTCTCCAACTCCTCTCTCTTCTAGCCATGGACAAACCAGCTAGCTTTACAAAAGATGAGATTCGTGCTGAAAAGATAAAAGTCTTTAAAAACCTCTATCATCCAACTGAGGAAGAATTGAAAGAACACTTTATCCGTGGTCAATATCGCTCTGGTAAAATCGATGGCATGAAATACATTTCCTATCGAAGCGAACCAAATGTCGACCCAGAATCTACAACAGAAACCTTTGCGTCTGGTGCCTTCTTTGTAGATAGTGATCGCTTCCGTGGTGTCCCTTTCTTCTTCCGTACTGGTAAACGCCTGACAGAAAAAGGGACTCATGTCAATATCGTCTTTAAGCAAATGGACTCTATCTTCGGCGAGCCTTTGGCGCCAAATATCTTGACCATCTATATCCAACCAACTGAAGGATTCTCTCTCAGCCTCAATGGTAAACAAGTCGGTGAGGAATTTAACCTAGCACCAAGCTCTCTGGATTACCGTACAGATGCTACTGCTACTGGAGCCTCACCAGACCCATACGAGAAATTAATCTACGATGTTTTGAACAACAACTCTACCAACTTTAGCCACTGGGATGAGGTAAGTGCTTCGTGGAAATTGATTGACCGTATCGAAAAGCTCTGGGATGAAAACGGAGCTCCACTCTACGATTATAAAGCTGGAAGCATGGGGCCACAAGCTAGCTTTGACTTACTTGAGAAGTATGGAGCCAAATGGACTTGGCAACCAGATATCGCCTATCGTGAAGATGGCCGTTTAGAATAGCAAAAATATCCTGCAAGATTGACTTGCAGGATATTTATTTTGTATTAAATCAAGCCTTCTAAGAGACCCTTCATAAAGTTCTCTGAGTTAAATTCCCCGATATCATCGATTTTTTCACCGAAACCAATCAATTTTACAGGGATATTAAGTTCTTCGCGTATAGCTAGTACAACACCACCTCGGGCAGTTCCATCAATTTTTGTCAAAACAATTCCTGTCAATGGAGTTATCTTAGAAAATTCCTTAGCTTGTACCAAGGCATTCTGTCCAGTTGAAGCATCAAGGGCAAGGAAGGTTTCATGTGGCGCCTCTGGAACGACACGCTTGATAATGCGACCAATCTTTTCCAACTCGGCCATGAGGTTGTCCTTGTTTTGCAGACGGCCTGCTGTATCAATCATGAGAATATCAATCCCTTCTGCTACAGCACGTTCCATCCCATCAAAGACCACACTTGCTGGATCAGCCTTTTCAGCTCCCGTCACAACAGGAACATCAACACGACGGCCCCATTCAGCTAGCTGGGCAACAGCTCCAGCACGGAAAGTATCTGCCGCAACCAACATGACCTTCTTGCCAGCTTGCTTGTAACGATGAGCTAATTTCCCGATAGAAGTTGTTTTCCCAACACCATTGACTCCGACAAAGAGCATGACTGTCAAACCATCTTGGAAATGGATTTGTTCATCGTAGTTGCCATCCTTTTCGTAGAGCTCGACCAATTTCTCGATAATGACACGACGGAGCGCATCAGGCTTCTTAGCATTTTCGAGTTTGGCTTCATAACGTAGTTCTTCTGTTAGGTTCGAAGCGACCTGCACACCGACGTCGCTCAAGATGAGCAGTTCTTCCAATTCTTCGAAGAATTCTTCATCGACAGAACGGAAGTTGGCAAAGAAAGCATTCAAACGAGCTCCGAATCCCGTACGGGTTTTCTTTAGACTGCGGTCATATTTTTCCTGCACGGTTTCTTCAACCTGAGGAAGTTCTTCTTCTACTACTTCTGACGCTAGTTCTTCTTCAGTTTCTTGGCTCTCTTCTTCTAAAACTTCTTCAGGCTCTTGGAGTTGTTCCAATTCATCAGATTCTAGCTCAAGCTCTTCCTGAGCAGTTTCCTCGACTGTATCTGGTTCAATAACATCTTCTGTCGAGACCTGAGGAAGTTCTTCTTGAGCAAGAGTTGCTTCCACTTTGTCTCTTGCTGTCTCTTCCTGAGAAGTTTCTTCGACTACCGTTTGGTTTTCTTCAACCTCTTCTGACAAATCAAGATTTTCCAGAGCTTCTTTAACAATATCTTCGATTTTCGGCTCTTCTTTTTTTCCGAATAGACGGTCAAATAATCCCATATTCTAGTTCTCCTTTAGCACGTATTCTTCGATAGCCCAGGCAACGGCTTCCTCGTCGTTGGTCATCGGGGTAATCACATTGGCAACTGCCTTAACTGCTGGAACTGCATTTTGCATGGCAACTCCCAGACCTGCCCACTCAATCATAGAAAGGTCATTGGCCTCGTCCCCACAAGCCATCACTTGACTTTGGTCGATTCCCAAGTGTTTAATTAATTTCGCTAAACCTGTTGCCTTGTGGACGTTTTTCGGCGACCATTCCAATAAGAGTTCACGCGATTTGAAGATTTCGTATTGGTCAAACAATTCAGGAGAAATCTGTTGAATCGCTGCATCCAAAGGTTCTTGGGCAAAAGCAGTCACACATTTATTATATGTCATCTGACTAGATAGATCCTCAAAAGCGACAGGTACGAAAGTCAAGGCTGGGTTGAACTTAGCATAGAGACTTTCTTGGTCCGACTGGATTTGATAGACTGTTCCTTCTGAAATAGCATCTAACGGAAGTCCGAGTTTTTCAGTTTCCTCATACAATCGTGCCACATCGTCGATTGAAAAGACTGTTTTATCGAGAATCTCCCCCGTATTTTTCTGAACAAGCCCCCCATTAAAGGTGATAGTGTACTCGTCCTCCTGACCATCAGTCCCTAGCTCATGGAGAAAAAAATCCATAGCCTTCAAAGGACGACCTGTTGTCAGTACGACCTTGATGCCACGATCACGCGCAGATTTGAGGACCGCCTTGGTACGATCTGTCAGCTTTTTATCCGTTGTCAATAAGGTACCATCCAAATCGAGTGCAATCAATTTAATATCTGCCATTACAAGCCCTCCATATAAGCTATCACTGACTGGTCCTTATGGTGGCCAATCACTATCTCTGCTAATTCTAAAATCTCTGGTCGCGCATTTTCAGGAGCGATTGGGTGCCCAACAACCTGCATCATGTGAAGGTCATTGAGATTATCTCCAAACGCTATGACCTGATCCAAGCTAAGCCCCATTTTTTTTGCTAGCTCAACAATAGCCACCCCCTTATCAACGTAGTCCAAGACAATATCAATGGATTCAAAACCAGTTGTCATGGCTTTCACACCAGGAACATTTTCGTTGACCCAGGTCTCACCAGCTTCTATCGTATCTTCTGTGAAGTTCGTAGTGAATTTAAAAATCTCATCCGTGATAGCTTCCAGACTCGCTACTTTTTGAATATTCTCATTGTAATGACGACTAATCATGAGATAAGTCTCATCCACTGTTTCCAATACATAACAAGCTTTTTTGCCAGTCAAGAGCATTTTTCTTTCATCAAAATAAGGCGATTGCTTTAAAGCTTCAAAAGTACTCAAGTAAAAATCCCGAGACATAGTAGCCTCATACATATCCTCACCATGAAACTCAACATAACTCCCATTTTCAGCTATAAAAATCACTTCATCACGCACATCCACAAATAGCTTTTTAAGGGATAAGATACCACGACCCGAGGCCACAGCAAAATAAATTCCCCTCTCCTTGTAGGAAACAAGTACGTTTTTAAGGCGTTCCATATCAAACCGACCCTCTCCATCTAGAAAGGTACCATCCATATCGGTTGCTACAAGTTTAATCATAAAATTCTTCGTTCTCCAATTGATAAATCTATCTTCTATTATACCATAGATAAGCTAAAAAAGAACTTGTTCAGTAGGATTGGCAACTGTATTGCCGAGCTTTTTCGGTAAAGTCGAAAAGGGCTTAAAAATTAGAATCGTAGAACTTTTTTCAGATAGTTTAAAAAGTTTGTATTCCCCTTTTCTTTTCTCTATAATGGAGAGAAAGGAGATGACTATGACAGAAATAAAACATGAAATTGATGCAAACTTTGCAGGCCGACTCAATATCCTACGCGCGGGTGTTCTGGGTGCCAATGATGGGATTATTTCCATCGCTGGAGTCGTTATTGGGGTTGCCAGTGCGACAAGCAATATCTGGATTATCTTTTTATCAGGTTTGGCAGCTATCCTCGCTGGTGCTTTCTCTATGGCCGGTGGCGAATATGTCTCTGTATCTACTCAAAAAGACACGGAAGAAGCCGCTGTCGCTAGAGAACAGTTGCTCTTGGATAAGGATATCGAATCTGCAAAACAATCCCTCTATGCTGCTTACCTTCAAAATGGTGAGTGTGAAACGTCCGCCCAACTCTTGACCAACAAGGCCTTTTTAAAAAATCCACTCAAAGCCTTGGTCGAGGAAAAATACGGTATCGAGTACGAAGAATTTACCAATCCTTGGCATGCTGCCATCTCTAGCTTTATCGCCTTTGTACTGGGAAGTCTTCCTCCTATGCTTTCGATCACTGTCTTTCCAAGTGATTATCGCATTCCTGCTACTGTTTTTATCGTTGCCCTTTCCCTTCTCGTCACTGGCTATACCAGTGCTAAACTAGGCAAGGCACCTACGAAAACTGCCATGATCCGTAACCTCTGTATCGGACTTCTCACCATGGGAGTGACTTACCTGCTTGGACAACTCTTCAGCATTTAAGATAAAGAAATACCTCGATAAACATCGAGGTATCTTTTTTACATTTGCACAATCTTGCGATAGCTTCTTGAGGTAATCATAAAGATTAAGACATAGACAACGAGGAAGATCGCACAGATGGATAAAGTGACAGTCAACATCATGGTCGCATCTAGCACACCAATGACTTTTAGGATGAGGCTAAGCATATGATAGGCAAAGGCAAGGTGTAGGAAGGCAAAGAGCAATGGGAGGAAGAAAACAGTTAGGACCTGTTTGTTAATCGTTTGCTTGATTTGCTTTTGATCGAGACCGACCTTTTGCAAAATGATAAAGCGTTCACGGTCTTCATAGCCTTCAGAGATTTGTTTGTAGTAGATGACGAGAACTGTTCCCACCATAAAGATGATGGAGAGGAAGATACCGATAAAGAAGGTCCCACCAAAGAAAGCACTCATCTGCGCACTACTATCAGCCAGATTGCTTCCGTAAATAAAGCTTCCTTCTTTGCTTGATTCTCTATTAAAATCATCAAGGAATTTTGAATAGTCATCTGCAAGTTTGAGTTGCTCTTCCTCACTAGCTGTTACATTCATACCACCATAGTATTGATTAAAAATGGAAGAATTAGGATGCTGGTCAAGAAAGGCTTTCAAGTCAGGAACAACCAGATAGTTATAGTCCGAAGTTAGAATATTGTACTGATTTGGGACATGTTCAAGAATAAAATCTTTTTTGATTTCTTCCTTTATTGTATAGGTCTGGTCATTTAGAGTCAGTTCTTTCTGTCCTTGAAGTTCTTTGTTCTTAGTAAACAATCCAACTTCCTTTCCTGAAAGTGCAAGTTTTTGGCCCGTCATATTCTCATAGTCTTTTTGGTCAAAGACCATAAAAACGGTTTTCGGTTGAACACGATTTTGACCTTTCTCAAAAATGGTTAATTTCGTACCTTCTTGGTTTGCTACACCAAAGCTACTGTATGTAAGGACTTCTTTCTTTGTAACAGTCAATCCCTTATCACTAGCATACTGGTCTAGGAGTTTATTTATGTCTTCTTTTTCAACATTCTGTCCTGTAATTCCAAAATCATGTGGATTCATGACTTTCTTGAAAGTTTCAGAGCCTTTAAAGATACTCGTTGCAGCAGACATAGTCACCAAGACCATGGTTGAGAGAATAGCAATCGTTGCCAGACCAACCGCATTTTTCTTCATACGGAAAATGAGATTGGATACGGAAATCATGTTGTTAGGTTGGTAATAGTAACGCTTGTTTTTCTTCAAGATTTGTAGGAAAACTGTGATTCCTGCATTGAACAAGAGATAGGTTCCAAAAATTACTAATAAAACTGCCACAAAGAAAATCATGAGTGCAGTTAAAGGATTTTTAACTGTCACTGCTAGATAGTAACCAGCTCCCAAACTGATTAATCCAAGAATCGTTTGCAAGCCCAGGAAACGTCCTTTTTTCTCACCACTGGCTTTTTCACGAGAGAGATGAAGGGCATTCATTCGTGCGATACGAAAGGCATTGATAAAAATCAAACCTAGGAAGATAGCTCCAAAAACAAGGATGACCATTATGAAGACTATTGGTTGAAAAGTCGAAACGAGCTCCACCTTCATTTTCATTAACTTCAGAAGAAGGGCGAAGATTAGCTTATCAAAGAGGGCTCCTAAGCCAAGTCCAACTGTCAGCGTTAAGGCTCCAAAAATAAGAAGCTCTTTAAAAACCATGCTGATCAAATGGCGCTTTTCGAGACCCAGCATACCATATATACCCAGTTCTTTGGAACGGTTCTTCATGACAAAACTATTGGCATAAAGGACAATAATAGCAGATGCAAGCGTGACAATCACCATACCAAATCCAAGAGTGGCTTGAATGGTTGTCCCTCCTCGAATATTGCCAATATTAGGATTAAGTGTCAATGAGTAAAAGAGATAAGTGATGGTCACTGCTAAGAGAACAGCAAGGGCAAAGGGATAGTAGAGTTTGCGGTTTTTAATTAAGTTGGATACCGCTAACTTATTGGTTAATCGGAACATACTAATTCACCTCGCTTGCCATAACAGTCAAAGTATCAGAGATTTCTTGGAACATCTGACGCTCTGTTTTGTCTCCGCGGTAGATTTGGTTGTAAAGAATACCATCCTTGATAAAGAGAACGCGCTTGGCCCTGCTGGCTGCTGCCGTTGAGTGAGTTACCATGAGAATGGTTTGGCCACGCTCATTGATTTCATCAAATACATCAAGAAGGGCTGCAGATGACTTGGAGTCAAGGGCTCCTGTTGGCTCATCGGCAAGGAGAATTTCAGGTTCTGTGATGATGGCGCGTGCTACTGCTACCCGCTGTTTTTGACCACCAGAGATCTCGTAAGGATACTTCTCTTGCAATTGGTTGATGCCTAAATTTTCAGCTGTCACTACCAATTTTTTCATCATCTCTGTGATGGGTTTTCGTGATAACACTAACGGAAGCAAGATATTATCCTTAACAGACAAGGTATCTAGCAAGTTAAAGTCTTGGAAGACAAATCCTAACTTCTCACGACGGAAGCTCGAAGCCTGGGAATTCTTAATCGTTGCTGTGTCTGTTCCATTTAGGTAAACCTGCCCACGAGTTGGTTTATCCAGCATAGCGAGGATGTTGAGCAGAGTTGACTTCCCAGAACCAGACTCCCCCATGATGGCAACGTAGTCACCCTTTTCTACGGTAAAGTGAATATCTTTGAGTGCCTCTACTTGGTTGCCTTGGAAACGTGTTTTATAGATTTTTTGAACGTGTTTTACATCTAAAAGTGTCATTGTTATCTCCTTCTTAATATCCCATCATTTGAAACTGTGCTTGCATCATAGCGCATCCCAGTTGAACACGCTCGATATCTTTTTGACTTGGTTTTCTTGTTTTCTTTTGTAAGAATCTTTTCATGGTTTTGCTCCTTTATTCTTTATGAGTCTAGTTTATCGCAAAAAAAGGTGGCTTGCCATAACCTAACCTTACAAAAGAGACTTTAATCTTACATTTTTGTAAGATTAAAGAATATCAAGCAATTTCGCTATCAATATTTTACCATAAAAGAAAGGCAAGAAGAAAACCCTTGCGGATGCAAGGGTTAAAAGTTATTCATCTTTTTGATCTCGTCTAGAAATGATGAATTTATCAATGAAGAGAAAATGAAAAAGAAACAAAGGAATTGCTAAAAGACAACCTTCTTCTGAAAAATCCTGTTTCGTTAAGTGGTATAAGTAATTATTAGTTGATAGAAAACTAGTAATCAAAATAAATAGAATCCAGAACACATCCGTCCATTTATAGTTTTTAAAGTATTTCCTAAGCATGCTACTGCCTTCTTTTCTCTTGTAGTATCGTTGCAAAACTTTTGTTACCGTAGATTTACTCACCAAAACCAGCCATCATTGTCATCAATGGCCTCAGCTTCCTTACGTTTGCGTGGTCCTGTTCCGTACATTTCTGCTTCGATTTCTTCCTTAGTTGGCAGGATAGAGGCTAGGATGATGTAGATAATCACGCCAATCCCAAAATTTGATATGGTAAAAATGGCAAAGAGAAAGCGGACTAAAGTTACATCAAAATTCCACTTGTCTGATAGACCAGCTAAAACTCCCGACACCTTACTATTTCGTTTCATTTTATAAAATTTGTTATTCATGATATGTTCCTCTTTCGGCATTCTTACAAGTAGTATAGCATGAATCAGAACTATCAACATCAGTCCTTAGGCCGATTTATGATGACGAGTTTACCTCGACAAACCCCACAGCGATAGCGTTTGGTATCAATCCTACGCTTGCGCTGATAAGTTTGCTGGCAAGATTGACACTGATAAACTAGGTAGGTACTTTGGTCTTTCAAAGGGGGGACAAAGCGTAGTCCATCCACTTCTTTCAAAAGTTTCTTAAAATCTCGGTCCTTATGTCGATATCCTTTTTTCTGAAAATAAAGGTGATAGTGACAGAGTTCATGGCGCACGATTTTCCGAAAAACCTCCAAACCAAGTTCATTATAGACCTTGGGATTAAAATCCAAATGCCCATCCTTAGGGAAAAATCGCCCACCTGTCGTTCGCAGACGAGAATTCCACTGGGCTTGGTGCGTGAAAGGTCTACCAAAGTCTTCGAGTGAAACAGACTGAACATACTCAGTTAGATTCATCTGGAGCAAGGAGCGACAGATTGACTTTTTCACGTTCAGTATCGATTTTCTTGACCCAAACCGTTACCAAATCTCCAACAGACACCACTTGACTAGGATGTTTGATAAATTTGCGACTCATGTGGGAAATATGAATGAGGCCGTCTTCGTGAATCCCGATATCAACGAAGGCACCGAAGTCAACGACATTCCGCACCACACCTTCCAGCTTCTGGCCGACTTTTAAGTCTTTGATATCCAAGACATCTTGACGGAGAACTGGAGCATCAAAAGAATCACGGAAATCACGACCAGGTTTTAGGAGGTCAGCAATGATATCTTTAAGGGTTTCTGGTCCAAGTTCTAGTTCTTGCGACATTTCCTTGATAGAAAGAGACTTAAGCTTATTTTGTGCTTCTTCATTCAAGTCCTTGATATCCAAGCGTTTGAAGAGCTCCTTAACCGCAGCATAGTTTTCTGGGTGAACTCCAGTATTATCAAGGATATTGCTACTTTCAGGGATACGGAGGAAACCAGCTGCCTGCTCAAAGGCTTTGGCACCCAGACGAGGAACCTTCTTGATTTGAGCGCGTGAAGTGATTTTTCCTTCTTCTTCACGGTATTTGACGATATTTTCAGAGATGGTTTTATTGAGTCCAGCTACGTGGGAGAGAAGTGCTGGGCTGGCTGTATTGACATTGACACCGACTTGGTTAACCACCGTATCGACAACAAAGTCCAGACTTTCAGACAGTTTCTTCTGACTAACATCGTGCTGGTATTGCCCGACACCGATTGACTTGGGATCAATTTTAACCAATTCGGCAAGCGGATCTTGCAAACGACGGGCGATTGAAATAGCCGAACGTTTTTCAACGGTTAATTCTGGAAATTCCTGACGAGCAAGTTCACTAGCAGAGTAGACAGAAGCGCCACTTTCATTGACGATAACATAGCTGACTTCTGGAAAATCTTTCAGAACTTCCGCCACAAAGGCTTCACTTTCACGACTGGCCGTCCCATTTCCAATGGCAATAATTTCTACGCCATACTGGCCAATCAGGTCGGTCAAGTCTCGCTTGGCTTCTTCAATCTGACGAGCTGAAGCTGGTTTAACAGGATAAATGACTTGAGTCGTCAGCATTTTCCCTGTTGCATCTACGACAGCAAGCTTGGCACCTGTACGAAAAGCAGGGTCAAAGCCTAAAACCACGCGCCCTTTCAGCGGAGCAACCAAGAGGAGATTGCGCAGGTTGTCAGAAAAGAGTTGGATAGCCCCTTCTTCTGCCTTCTCAGTCAATTCTGTCCGAATGCGTCGTTCGATAGCAGGCAAGACTTTTTTCTTAACTGACTGTTGAACAACTTCATCTATATAGGTATTTTTCACCTTGAAACGAGCAGCAAAGAAAGATAAGATACGGTCTGTCGCGTGCTCAAAACCGACTTTTAAGACGCCTAGCTTCTCCCCACGGTTGAGAGCCAAGGTACGATAGCCCTGCATGTTGCCAACAGTCTCTGAGAATTCGTAATAAATCTGAAAAACTTGTTTTTCATCAAGACTCTCATCCTTGACCTGCGAAGTGATTTTAGAGTGTCTCAACACTTCCTGATAGGTCAGTGAACGCAAAGTCACATCTTCCGATAAGGCTTCGACCAAAATATCAACCGCACCAGACAGGGCTTCTTGACCAGTCGCAAATCCTTCACAGACAAACTTCTCAGCTTCTTTCTCTAAACCATCTACATTCTGCAAGATCAAGCGAGCAAGAGGAAAGAGTCCAGCTTCACGAGCAATGGTTGCCTTGGTCCGACGTTTTTCCTTATAAGGAAGATAGAGTTCTTCTACGTCTGCTAATTTCTCAGCTGCCAGGATAGCTTCTTCCAATTCCTTGGTTAGTTTGCCTTGTTCTTGAATCTTAGCTAAGACAGCTTCTTTACGATCGTTGAGATTTGTCAGACTTTTATCCAGATCAATAATGGCCTTAATCGCTACCTCATCCAGACTACCAGTCATGTCCTTGCGATAACGGGCGATAAAGGGAATTGTCGCTCCTTCAGCGGTCAAACTTAGAACAGTATCGATTTGCTTTAAGGTTACACCCAAATCTTGGGAGATTTTTTCATATTTTTTATCCATATACCTATTATACCATAAGGAACTGCTCTTGTTTTGCCTTACCTGTTTTTGCATCTTTGATTATCAAAATAATCCCTTTTCAAGAAAATAATAGTATAATAGAGGTAGAATGTAGAAAAGAGGTAGGCCCATGGCTGTTAAATTTACAAAAACGGATGACTTGGACAAGATGTTTGAAGAATTCGCCAAACTTCCTGACTTAACACAAGTCACTTTTCCAGATGACAAAGACAAAAAAGAAAAAGTTGAGAAGAAAAAATAGATGACTGTTTTCCAATCTCTTCCTCCTAGTGTATTACAAGCGGGGGCTATTTTTCTCTCCATCATGATTGAAGCCCTTCCCTTTGTCCTGATTGGGAGTCTGATTTCGGGATTGATTGAGGTCTATATCACGCCTGATAAAGTTTATAGGTTTCTTCCTCGCAATCGTTGGGGGAGGATCTTTTTTGGTACCTTCATTGGCTTTCTCTTTCCATCCTGCGAGTGTGGAATCGTTCCCATCATCAATCGTTTTCTGGAAAAGAAAGTGCCTAGCTACACGGCCGTTCCTTTTCTGGTGACTGCCCCCATTATCAATCCTATCGTTCTTTTCGCCACATATTCTGCCTTTGGCAATTCAATAAAACTTGCCTTCTTGCGAGCGCTGGGAGCCATTGTGATTGCTTTGGTGCTTGGAATTTTCCTAGGATTTTTCTGGAAGGAACCCATTCAAAAAAAGAATCCTATCGCTTGTCATGAACATGACTTTTCACACTTGGGTCCTGCTAGAAAGGTCTTTCAGGTCTTTATACAGGCTATTGATGAGTTTTTTGATATGGGGCGTTACTTGGTCTTTGGCTGTCTCTTTGCGGCTATCGTGCAGGTCTATGTCCCGACTCGGATCTTGACCTCTATCAGCGCAAGTCCAGTCCTTGCGATTCTCTTGCTCATGTTTCTAGCCTTTCTCCTCTCTCTTTGTAGCGAGGCAGACGCCTTTATCGGTGCTTCTCTCCTCTCGAGCTTCGGCCTAGCGCCAGTCCTTGCTTTTCTGGTCATTGGCCCCATGCTTGATATCAAAAATCTCCTCATGATGAAACACTATCTCAAAGCGCGCTTCATCTGGCAATTCATGTGCATCGTGACAGTGCTTGTCTTGCTTTATTCTTACATGATAGGAGTGATGCTATGATCCGATTTCTCATTTTACTGGGTTATTTTGCCCTAACTCTGTATCTGCAGCTATCTGGCAAGCTCAGTCACTACATCAACCTCCACTATTCCTATCTAGTCTATATTTCCATGCTCCTTTCTCTTCTGTTGGCTCTGGTCCAATTCTACATCTGGATCAAGAAAATCAATTCTCACAGCCATTTGGAAAGTCGTCGAGCTAGACGAATCAGTATCCTTTTACTGTCACTACCTCTGTTGATTGGGGTTGCCTTTCCGACAGTAAGTTTGGACTCGAGAACTGTATCTGCCAAAGGTTATCATTTCCCACTTGCCGAGGGAATCAACACAGCCATTCAGGCAAGCGAAGGAACATCCAGTCAATACCTCAAACCCGATAGCAGTACCTATTTTTCCAAATCTGCTTATGAAAAGGAAATGAGGGCTACAGCTGATAAATACCTCGCCCAGCCAACCATTCAGGTTACAGACGAAAACTATATGGAGGTCATGGAAGTTCTCTATGACTATCCACAAGAGTTTGAAGGAAAGAAAATAGAGTTTACAGGCTTTGTCTATAACGATCCTAGCCATCCAGATAGCCAGTTCCTCTTTCGCTTTGGAATCATCCACTGTATAGCCGACTCTGGAGTATATGGACTCTTGACCAAGGGAAACTCACGCCAGTATCCTGACAATACCTGGATCACCGCTAGAGGAACCCTGACCCTCCACTACCATAAAGAACTCAAACAAAAACTCCCAACACTGGAAGTTGAGAGTTTCACAAAAGTAGACAAACCAGAAAATCCTTATGTCTATCGCGTGTTTCAATAAAAATGTAGCCTAAACAGGCTACTTTTTATTATTTATTAAGTTTCTAACCTCTTGAGCACCAATCTGATCGCCAGCCTTTTCAAAAAGAGCGATAGCTTGTAAAAAATTTTCATGTGATTCTTCAGGATTTTGTATCGAACCAATCTCTCCTAAACCTCTATAAGCACAAGCTTGGGCAATCAAATCATCTGTTTGCAAAGCTTGTTTTAAGGACTGTTCCATATACATGAATGCTTCTACTACTTTCCCTAGCTTTAATCGTAAATAACCTTGCTCATAATTGTTAACAGAAGATTTGAGGGTATCCTCTGTAAAAGCTTCTTCAATGACTTTTTGCTCTCTTTCGATATAGAAAAGGGCTGTTTGAAATTCATTCATTTCACGATAAACCATGGCTAACTGATGATAGCCTATATGTTCATTTTCTGGGTCGCTTTTAGTTCGTGCTAAGTCAATGTAACGCTGATAGATACTTAAGCACTCGTTGTATTTTTGCTCTTCAAGATAAATATACCCCATCAAATTTAACAAACTAAAATCCGTGCAAGTTTCCAATAAAAAATCAGCTTCAACTAATTTTTTAGCCTCTTCAATCTTGCCCTCAAACAATAAATCCCATGCTTGATTCATACATATCCTCCTGCTTCTTACGTTGTATAGAAAAAAATTGACAAATCGCTATCAGACTCGTATTTTTTCCAAGCTAAACTGAAGCCATAATAATCTTCAAATTCAGGGTGCCAGTCATAATAAAGTGGGACACGACTATACTTTCTCGCTACAACTTCGTCTTCAAATTCTGGAGACTCCCCTGCAGTAATACCAAATTGAAGACCATTTAGTTCCCAAGTATTTCCCCAAACGTTTTCATCAGAGAGAACATCGATCCATCTAGAAGCATCAATATCAAAATCTGCACATAATTCCAGTTCATAGAATTTTCTACAGTTAATCTCTGAAGGTTTTATATAAAGAGCGCTATCAACTTGGTATTTTTTATCTTTCACTTGAATCTGTGTGATTTTCATTGGAATCGGAACTCCATTTAATTCTAACCAGAAATATCCTAAAGGAGTTTTGATACTATAATATGTTTGCTGAGAGTCGGGGTTAGCGTTTTTAGAGCAAACATCTAGAATTCTTCCTAGCTTTTTTAAATTTCTAAAAACGTTTTTCGAAGTGATTGGGTCGAAATGTGAATACCTACGAATGACACGTTTTAACTTTTCAACAGGAAAAGTGATATCCTTTGGTAGGGCATGAGACTTCTGTACAACTAAAGCATTTTTTTCAGTATTTTCCTTCCCGACTGGGACAATAACAGCGTGTCCTATATGGATATTTGGGTCATCACAGATATAAGTATAACCATTCCCTCCCTCCTGAAACTCAACCACAACAAGATTTAACTCTTGATCTGGATCAAAGAGAGGCTCTACCTTTTCTACTACTTGGCGCTCATAAAAAGTAAAGTGATCTCCATCCCCGTCTTCGCCAAAAACCATGAAACTGCCACACTCAGGGCACTTCCACATATAAAATGACGCTTCAGAAATATCATCATAAGAAATTTTATTATGGTCGTCAGCTTTATTTATGATTTCTTCAAACAACTCATCAGAATAAACTGAATAAGCATTTGGATCGGGCTCTCGGTGGTCATTCATAGCTTGCCCACATTTACATGTCCATTTACCCATAAAAAACCTCAGTCGTGGCCTAATTCTTCAAGGAAAAATTGATTTAGAGCTTTCCACTCTTTCTTTTCCTCTCTAACACTTTGAACGTATGCATCCAACTCTTGGATGTTAGCTAAAATATAATCTTGAATTGGCATTATCGGATCAATTTCCATACCTTCAGGCCCATTTATCTTAATGTCTAGCAATCTTGAAACATGCTCCTGCATTTGAGACGGAAGTAATTCTTTGACCAAATCATCAAACAAAATCGGTGGAACAGAATGGTATTTTTCAATCCAGCGACAGGCTAAAATAGGACGAAGCACATAGAAATACTTTTTAGGTTTGACCTTGTCTCCAGAAAGATACTTATTCATTTGAGTTCTTGCAGTGTTCAAGTAATGGTGGAGCATTTTTTTCTCAGAAAAATACTGGTTGGCAAGTGGACGTATGCGCTCAATAAAATCCGTTTGTTGATAGACAATTGGTGACTGTAACCATTCAAACAGTGTAGGATTTGACTTATAAAGGAGTTTTAAAGTCTTGTCTAAATCCCAGCCACTCACATCCCAAGTGTCGTCAACTGGTAGCTCGATAACATCACGCTGTTCATTTAAACGGAGATAAAAATCTTGCTTGTGTTTGTAGATAAACCGTACATCAAAGTCACTATCGGGAGACTCAAACCCCCAGGCACGACCACCAGACTCAATAGCCCACAAAACTCTGACACCATAATCACGCTCAATTTCTGCTAATTTTTCCGGTACCAGAACATTCATTTCTTCTTGCGTTTGCATAATAAAGCCTCGTCTATATTCTGAGCATAAGTAGATGCTAAAATAGGGAATTATGGGAACTAAAAAGAATTATATCACTCTTTCAAAACTACAATCAAATAAACTAAACCTTCTATAAGCTTATTCAGACGTTTTCTATACCTGAGCCCCTTGAATAACAGACTCTCCATCCTTCCAGTTTCGAGCAATCTCTTCGTCTTTCTGGAGTTGGTCTACAAGTTCTTCTACGGAGTCAAATTTGACCATATCGCGGACACGGTCCAGCCAGTAGACCATGACTGTCTCACCGTAAATATCATCTGAAAAGTCGAAAATATTGACTTCAAAACGTGGTTCTTCACCATCAAAGGTAACATTTTTTCCAACACTTGCCATTCCACGATATCTCTGACGTTGCACTTCGATATCGACTACGTAAACACCGTCCGCTGGCATGTAAGTTCGGTCTCTTAGGACCAGATTGGCTGTTGGATAACCGATAGTACGCCCACGAGCATTTCCATGAACGACCATTCCGCGAGATGGGAGCGGAGTGCCGAGCAGATGATTGACTTCCTTTACATCTCCATCAAGAATTGCCTGACGAATCCGTGTAGAACTAATCTTGCCCTTTTCGTCTTCGACCGGAGGAACAATGATGATCTCTCCATCAAAATAATCCTTCAGGTCATCCGCAGTTTTCTTATCTGAACCAAACGTATAATCAAATCCCGCTACGATAATGGCTGGTTTTAAAGCCCTAACATAAGTATCAAAGAATTCTTGACCCGTTAAACTAGCAAATTTGCTACTAAAGTCCAGTAAGAAAAGAGCCTCTACTCCGTGCCACTTCATCTTGTGCTCCCGTTCCTCGTGATTGACGATATGAAGCATGAGCTCAGGTTGGTAAGGTTGTAAGGCAAGTTTTGGTGACTCCGTAAAGGTCATCACGACAACTGGCAGATAATCCTTCATAGAAGCCTTACTGGCTACTTCAAAGAGTTTCTGATGTCCCTTGTGTATGCCATCAAAATAACCTAGTACAAGGACTGTTTTCCCTGGTACTGCAATATCTTTTTCGTTCTTAATAGGTACTGTTGTAATCATGAAACTATTATATCATAGAGAAAGTCTTTTCGCTAAGAGGAAATCCCAAATGTCGTTTTTTGCGCCTGAAATGACCGTAAGAGAAAATTTAGGGCTTTAGTTTTAAAAAATAGCACCTCCTAAGAGATGCTATCGTTTGGTAACTAGTCTATTGTTTCTTCTAAATCTTTTAACTTAACCGAAACAATCTTAGACACACCTGATTCTTGCATGGTAACTCCATAGATAGAGTCCGCTGCCGCCATCGTCCCCTTACGGTGGGTTACGACGATGAACTGACTATCCTTGTCAAAGCGGTTGAGGTAATCCCCAAAACGTTTGACATTGGCTTCGTCCAGCGCTGCCTCTACCTCGTCCAAGATAACAAAAGGAATGGTCTTAACACGGATAATGGAGAAGAGCAGAGCCAGAGCAGATAGGGCTTTTTCACCACCACTCATAAGATTGAGAGACTGGATTTTCTTACCTGGAGGTTGGACAGAAATCTCCACACCAGCAGTTAAAAGATCGCCCTCAGTCAATATCAAGTCTGCCTGACCACCGCCAAACATCTGTCTAAATGTCACTTTAAAGGACTCACGAATCGCCTCAAAGGTTGATTTGAATCGTTCCTTAACCTCATCATTCATCTCTGTGATGGTCTCAAGGAGTAGGTTTTTCGCAGACAAAATATCATCTCGTTGGCTATTGAGGAAATCCAAACGATTGTGGACTTCTTCGTACTGTTCAATAGCATCCAAATTGACAGGACCGAGTGAGCGAATAGCCTTCTCCAAATCCTTAACCTCTTGCTCTGCCAGAGTGAGATCCTCCAGTTCATGAGCCTTTTCTAGAGCCTCAGTGTAGCTGAACCGGTATTGGTCAGTTAATTGAGCTTGTAGATAGCGCAAGCGTTCGCTGACCTTTTCTTTCTTAGCTTCAGCACGTGTTTGCTTTCGAATCCACTCTTCATTCTGCTGGCGAGCCTGATCCAAATGACTGGCAATATCATCCAGTTGACCCTCGATATCATCCAATTCAAACTGCTTGCGAATCAGACCTTGTTGAAGATTGGCTTTCTGAGTTTTTGCCTCTTCCTCCTGCTGGCTTAGTAAAGCCGTATCCACTTTCTCAAGATTATCAACCTTTTCTTGGAGGAGACGCTGGATTTCCTCTTGCTCGATATCCAGATTATCCAGTTCCTTGCCTAAGCGTTCAATATCAGCCACTTCGTACCGTTTTTGTCCTTGCAGTTCGGACTTAAGCAAGCGCGCTTGAGAAATCTGTTCCTGCAAGTTTTGATAACGTTCTTGAATTGCGTTTTTGTTAGACTTAATCTCTTCAATCTCAGATTCCAGATTATGCTTTTCTCTGGCAATAGTAGCAAGGCTCTCTTGGCATTTTTCCTTATCCGCTTGCCAACCTCCTTCAGAAAGACGATTTAATTCCTCTTCTTGAAGTTTCCAAAGAGTTTCCAGTTCTTCGACCTGCTGATTGGTTTGTTGATAAGCAAGATACAAACCTTGCTCCTGAATACGAGCTTGCTCACCCTGTGATTTGATGGCTTCTAATCTTTCTGTTAATACTGCCATCTCATCTTGCAAGGTCTTCAAAGCCGCTTCTTCTGACCGCAAGTCAGCTTCTTCTTCAGCAATTTCTTTTTGTAATTGCTCCAGTTCTGGCTTGATGAAGATACTGTTATTCTGGCGATTGGCACCACCCGCGTAGGAACCACCAGTACGCAACTCTGTCCCATCCAGTGTCACCATACGAACTTGGTAACGAACTTGTCGAGCAGCTGCACGCGCATGTTCTACGGTGTCAAAGATAGCCGTCGTAGCTAGCAAGTTTTTGAAAATGGCTACTAGTCTCTTATCAAACGACACCAGTTCATCTGCCATGCCCAGAAATCCTGGACTTGCAGCGATAGCGTCTTGATTCTGACTAGAGATTGTACGCGCCTTGATAGTCGTCAATGGAAGAAAGGTTGCACGACCAGCTCTGTTACGTTTTAGGAAATCAATAGCCTTAGTTGCTGCGTTTTCATCTTCTACGATGACGTGCTGACTGCTTGCTCCAAGTGCAATCTCCAAAGCAGTTTGATAATGCACCTCAAAGGTCAAATGTTCACTAACTGCACCAATAATCCCACCTAAGCGGTCTTTTTCTTGGAGAACACTCTTAACACCTGCGTAAAAGTTACTATGATTCCTAAGGATGTTTTCCAAACTCTGGGCTCTAGCCTGCTTATTTTTGAGACTATCCAGACGGTCAAAGAGTTGGCTCTGCTGGGCTTGGTAAGAAACTTTCTGTTCCTCTTGTTCCTTGGCACTAGCTTGGTAGTCTGCCAATAATTTCTGAACTTTCTCCTTGGCAGTTTCAAGCTCAGCCTGCTGTTGACTGGCCTTCTCTTTAGCTGTAGCCAGCTGTTCTTTCAATTTCTCAAGTTGGTCTGCTTGTTTTTGAGATAGCTGACGGCTGTTCTCTAGTTCATTCTCGATGCGGGTCAGTTGGTTTGAGACATCCGCTTCTTCTTGTAAAAGGGCCACAAAACGTTCACGCAGGAGCTCAATCATCTGGTCAGGATCATCTGAAAAAGCCAACAACTCCGCTTCTAGGCGATTGAGTTCCTTATTATTTTCAGCTAGACTTTCCTCTAACTGTTCCAAATTTCCTTCTTTTTCAGCTTTTTCCTTACTTAGAGCCTTTCTCTTATCTTCTAGAGTCGCCAAACGGACTTGTGACTCTTGTTGATTGAGGGCTACTTGCTCAGATTCCAGTTTGGATAGGGCTAGTTTTCGCTCTAAGTCACTAATCAAACTAGTCAAATCCATTAAGCTTCCTTGGTCTTTAGCCATTTCAACTTGGAGATCTTGGCGTTTCTTTTTAAGAGTTTGATTTTCCTCTTCTAACTCTTCACGCTTTTGGTAATAGCTAGTCAAAAGTTCCTGAACCTGCGTTAGCTCTTCTTCTGTTAACTCTAGTTCAGTCTTGTTTTCCTTGATTTGGGCAACCAGTACATCCAAGTAAATCGCCTTACGTTGACCATCCAAGTCTAGAAACTTACGAGCGTTCTCGGCTTGTTTTGCAAGGGGCTTGATTTGATTG
The DNA here is from genome assembly GCF_026782235.1 of Streptococcus oralis. Taxonomy (GTDB): domain Bacteria; phylum Bacillota; class Bacilli; order Lactobacillales; family Streptococcaceae; genus Streptococcus; species Streptococcus oralis_CC. Next base: position 472,644 of record NZ_JAKUWE010000003.1, read on the forward strand.
TCCAACTCGTAGATAATGTCCTCTAAGCGGTCGAGATTGTCTTGAGTTTGTTGCAGTTTGCTCTCTGTTTCTTTTCGACGAGTCTTGTATTTTAAAACTCCAGCAGCTTCTTCAAAAATAGCTCGGCGTTCTTCGGGCTTGGAGTTAAAAATTTCCTCAACCTTCCCTTGGGAAATGATGGAGAAGGAATCTCGTCCCAAACCGGTATCCAAGAAGAGGTCATGAATATCACGCAAGCGAACTTTCTTGCCATCAATTCGATACTCACTATCTCCACTACGATAGATATGGCGTTCTACCTTAATAACTTGCCCCGCATCCTTGATAAAACCATCTTCATTGTCCAAGGTCACGACAACAGAGGCATAATTGAGTGGTTTGCGACTTTCAGTTCCAGCAAAGATAACGTCGGGCATCTTACCACCACGAAGGCTCTTGACACTAGACTCCCCTAAGGCCCATCGCAAACTTTCTGTAATATTTGACTTCCCAGAACCATTGGGCCCAACGACAGCTGTCACACCTTGGTCAAAGACGACCTTTGTCTTGTCAGCAAAGGACTTGAATCCCTGAATCTCAATCTCCTTTAAATACATGAATCCAGCCCTTTCTCAACTGCATTTTTGGCGGCCTCTTGTTCTGCCAATTTTTTAGAACGGCCTTGACCTTTTCCGATACTCTTGCCCTCAACCAGAACTTCTACATCAAAAACCTTGTCATGGGCAGGTCCCGTTTCAGAGGTCACCTGGTAGCGAATATCTACATCTCCATTAACCTGGAGCAACTCTTGCAGATGTGTCTTGTAATCCTTAATCATTTCAAAGTCACCTGCTTCAACCTTGGGGATCATAACTTGATAGATGAACTCTTTTACCCTAGCAACATCCTTGTCTAAAAGCAACGCTCCCAAAAAGGCTTCAAAGGCATCTCCAAGAATGGTGTCACGATTACGCCCACCAGACTTTTCTTCCCCTTTCCCCAGCTTGATAAACTGATCAAACTGGCAATCACGCGCAAAACCAGCCAAACTCTCCTCACGGACAATCATAGCACGGAGTTTAGACAAATCTCCCTCTGGTTTCTTAGGATATTTTTTATAGAGATACTCCGAAATCAATAATTGCAGAACAGCGTCTCCTAAAAATTCCAAGCGCTCATTGTGTGAAATTTTTAAGAGGCGGTGCTCATTGGCATAACTCGTATGAGTAAAGGCAGTTTCCAGTAAGTTTTTGTCTGCAAATTCGATTGCAAAACGCTTCTTTAGTACAGTTTGTAATTCTTTCATACCAACCTCTTTCTAACTGATAACAGTCTCTTTCATTATATCAAAAAAAGCCTCCTGAGTCACTTTAAAACGGGACTAGAGGGGATTTGAGCATTTTTTAGAATAAAATTTTCAATTTTAAGGGCAAATTTGGCGCGAGATAAAGAAAAAGCCTTATTTAAGGCTTTCTTGTGCTATTTACATCCACCCTGAGGGAATCGAACCCCCATCTCAAGAACCGGAATCTTACGTGATATCCATTACACTAAGGGTGGAAACTTGTCTTATTATAACAAAAATTTGCTCTAATAACAAGTTTTTTTATGGGGAGACTAAGCGTCCATTAGTGTGATGCATCCCCGTTCCAGATAGAGTTTTTTACGATAACATAATCAACGTGTTTAAGATCAGCAAGTCTGCGTCCACCTGCGTAAGAGATAGCACTTTGTAAATCTTGCTCCATCTCAGTAAGGGTGTCTTGCAAATGCCCTTTGGCAGGAAGTAAGATGCGTTTACCTTCCACATTTTTGTAAGCGCCTTTTTGATACTGTGAAGCTGAACCATAGTATTCTTTGAACTGTTCACCGTCAACTTTAATCGTTTTTCCTGGACTTTCGATGTGTCCTGCAAAAAGGGAACCAATCATGACCATGCTAGCACCGAAACGGATAGACTTGGCAATGTCACCATGGGTACGAATCCCACCATCAGCGATGATTGGTTTACGCGCAGCCTTGGCACACCAGCGAAGGGCAGCCAACTGCCAGCCACCTGTACCAAAACCTGTCTTGACCTTGGTGATACAAACCTTCCCAGGACCGATTCCAACCTTAGTGGCATCCGCTCCAGCATTTTCCAATTCACGCACAGCTTCTGGTGTCCCAACGTTGCCCGCAATGACAAAAGTATCCGGCAATTCTTTCTTGATGTGTTGAATCATAGAAATCACGCTATCCGCATGACCGTGAGCGATGTCAATCGTGATGTACTCAGGAGCATTAGCCTTGAGCTGGCTAACGAAATCATACTCATAGTCCTTGACACCAACAGAAATGGAAGCAATAAGCCCTTGATCGTGCATGCGTTTGATAAAAGGAATGCGCCCCGCTTCATCAAAACGGTGCATAATGTAGAAGTAACCGCCTTTAGCAAGTTGCTCTGCTACGTTCTCATCCAAAATCGTCTGCATATTTGCTGGCACAACAGGTAGTTTAAAAGTGTGTTTTCCAAACGTAATACTTGTATCCGCTTCTGAACGGCTTTTAATCACACATTTATTAGGGATCAACTGAATATCTTCGTAATCAAAAATTGGAAATTCATTTAACATATCGATGTCTCGTTTCTTTTATAATGACCTACCTATGCTTGCGCATCCCTACGCCTTTTCCCGACGTTTCCTTGATTTATTATAAACCAAAGTACAGTTTTTGTCAAATATTTGTAATAATCACATTATATCGTTCGGAAATCACTTATATAAATAGCAAAAAAGTGGAGAGATTACTTTCTCCGCACTTCTTCATCAATAATCGCTTTAAAATTTTCTTCTGAATTTTCCATCATTTTACAAAATGCACTATAGGATGAGGCATTCTGAGGGATTTGGATAGACCACTTCTTCAATTGAGCTCCATAGCCAGCTAGTTTTCCTATTTCACTATTTACTGACTGCTCCATACTAGGAAAAATCAGTCCAGCTTTCTCAGCTTTTAAAATATAAGAATAGGAAATCAGCTGGAACAAGTCCTCGCGGTTAATTCCTTTTTCAGTGAACTCCAGTTTTTTATATTTTGCATCTAGAACAATCTTTCGTTCTCTGTCATAAAAATCTGGATATACTTTTCGTTTCCCAACAGAAAATACTGAAATTCCGTTCGTCTTATCTTTATTTCGTGGATGGATGAAACCTTTTGGCAACAAGCTGTAAACATACTCTTCCCAAAGCCAGGCAACATCAAAGAGAATACCATGTACCATCTGGGCTTGAGGTCCAAGACCATGCTTTTCTCTACTCAGAATCATCAAGCAGAGTTCCTGTAATTTTCTATACTCTCTGAAATAGGCGTGTCGGATGGGTTTGATTTTATTCATTCTGATAATCTTGGCACGATTAGCTAGTTTATAAGCTGGAGTTACACGAGTAATTTCTGTCATATTTTCACGATTACTATCGAGCAGAACTCCGAAACTTTTCTGATTCTTTATGTACTCAATCGTATTCCGAATCAACTGCATGAGTGGATTATCATAGGTAAATTCCCTAGTGGTATAGGCAATATTTCCCATAAAAGGGAGATTTTTTTTCAGATGATTTCCAACATCTAGTACACCCTTTACATGACTATCGTTATGGAAAAATCGCTGGTATTCCTTATAAAGACCTTTTCGGAGAGCAGCTTGCAGATATTTGGGAAAGAGGTAAATCAAAAGCTGATAGAGTTTATCCTCTGGAGATAGACCAACATCCAAACTAGTCAGATTGATATTGAGAACCTTTTGTAAAAGATAATGCAAAAAATGGTCGTTACTTCCATCAGAAAAACGAGAGGAAATCGTTAATCTTTCCTGACCATATCCAAGAAAACCAATTACATTTCCTGTCTTGATTTCCTGATTAACTGTTTCAAAAATCTTTTGGTCCTTGTCTAAATCAGGAGAATATTGCAGGTCATTTGGAAATATAAAGATACAGTCCTCTCGAGAAAGGTTATCTAGTGTTCTATCAAGAAGTGCTTGACTAAGGTTGGGATATTCTGTGGCAAAGTCTTCTTTAGCAATTCTATGCTGATTATCAGTTATCCGCATCATTATCACCAGTATCTTGCTGACCATTTTGATCATTATTTGTCAGTGCAAATGCTTTTTTCAAAGTTTCCAAAGTTTCAACCTCATCATAAGAACCTCGCAAGTAGTCTTCTAGGAGAGGCTTAATATAATCAGACCAGAGTAATTCATAGTCAAAGTCCACTTCTTCCAACTTAAGGAAATAACTTGGTCCGATATGATAATGACTGTTTAGCTCCTGAACGTTTTCGATAGCAGCGTTCAAATTTCTAAGACGAAGTTTTGCTTCTTCTGCATGGATACCCAGTTCTTTATCTAACATAGCAACTTGACTTTCAACAGTAACTTCAACAAAGCGGAAACGACGACGCATAGCAAAATCAAAGGTATCTACTGAACGGTCAATATCATTCATTGTTCCGATGATGTAGACATTCTCAGGAATATAAAACTTGTCATCCGTCTCATGTAAATTAGCATACTGGGTAGAAACGCTTCCCTTTTCACCACGATAACCAGGGTCTATAGAGAAAAAGAGCTCGCCAAAAATCTTAGAAATCTCCCCACGGTTGATTTCATCGATGATGAAGACGAATTTCTTATCAGTATCAATTTCTGTTGGGGAAACATAATCTTTCAGACCAAATCTTTTCTTTAAAGTTTCTAGGACTTTTTTTCCTTGATTACGATAATAGGGCTGTTTCAGATATTTTCCATCTTTATAGAGTTCATAAACATAAGATTTTGTTAAGCAAGTTCCTTGGGCTTTAGTTTCATAATTGATATTAAAATTATTTCTACTATTTACTGTGAGATAGGAAAATTCTGTCAAATATTCTTTTTCATCTCTGCTATTTACATATTCAAGATAAAGATCCCACGCTTCCTCAAAATTATCTTGGCCTCCAGTTTTCTGAGCTTCTTTAGCCTTCTGACAAAACTTCTTAAAAATACCATCTTCTAGCTTAAACTCGATAGATCCATCACCATTTGATACAGGTCTCAACCCCTCTACAAAATCAGTATAATCATAGGATGGATGAAATTGTACAAATTCGATTTGGTCTTCGTTGCCACCCGTTAACTCCATAGCAATTTCTTTAGCAAGATAAGTTTTTCCTGTGCCAGGAGCACCGCGGAGGATGAGGTTTTTGGATTTTCTTAATTTATCTAAATAATCGTCAATATTTTTATTCATAACAACTTTCTCTATATTTTTTCTGTATGTACCATTTAGAATGGATTTATATAAATTGATACGTTCTGAATTTCTATCCCAGTTGATGGTTTGTCTTGTACCTTTTTTACCTTGGTATTCCCATCCACCATCTACTTTCAACCAATTAACACCAATACAATGTTTAAACTCTGTTTTTGTTTCATCAAAGTAATATGTTTTCACACATTGTCCAATACCTAAAATTTTGTTAAATCCTGAGGTAGCTATTATATAATCATTTATTTTTATGTCATGTGCAAACTTCCAAATAAATAAATTGCTCCGCTTTCCTTGCTTCAATTCTTCAGGATTATTGTAATCTAAAATATTAGATAAATTAGAATCGAAATCTATACAAGCTATATTCTCTTCTTTGAATAAAGACCAAACTTTTCCACCTCCTCCTGCAACTATCATCCAATAATTTAATTTTTCTTCCATTTTGTAGCTCCATTTTCATATTATAGGCTAGTTAGTATTTAATATTTCAAAATCCTATTTCACATATAGAATATCATATCCCATAGAAAAAGAAAAGAAATTCTAAAGAAAAAGCCCAGTGTTAGGAGCTTCAATGTCTCTGAACACTAGACTTCTTTTCAATCTTAATAATACTCACCTTGACGGTAGTCCCATGAGTTAAAGGTATCTGACAGGTGCATCATGATTTTATCAATGTCAAGCCCTTTGCGGATAACGACTGGTGCTGGTGAGATTGAACGGTCTCCTCCTTGTTCTGGGATGAGCTTACCATCTTTATCAACCATAGATACCATCACACCTTGCTCGTAGCGAGTTTCAATCGTTTTGTCAGGTTGGATAGATGCCACATAGTCGTCTGCTTCGATGACAAGGTCCACTGCTCCTTCGATACGTTGACCGATACCTTCCACCTTACCACGGTTTCCTTTACCAGATGGGTTAGCTGATGAGGCATAGACCATTTTACCTTCTTCCCAAAGTTTAGCAGCCAACTGTTCACCAGCTTTACCAAACTTGATAACAAAACAGCTTGTACCACGAACGTCTGTCATAAGTTCTTCACGGCCATCACCGTATGCTTTAAGTTTTTCAAAAGCTTCTGGTTTCCAAGGAAGGATACAACCAAGGAGAATATCTTCATCCCAATGTTTTTGGTAGAAGGCTTCAATTTCTGGATTGAGTTGTGCTAAAGCGCGAAGCTCATCCATGCTACCACAAAGTACAACACCTGGTTTGTTACGGTTACGCTCTTTGGCTTCAAATTTGCGTTCAAGTCCTGCTTTATCGCTAGTCATGATAATGTAACCAACTTTTGTAGGGCAAACGATACATCCGCCCTCACCTTTTAAAATGTCATAGCCTTCTTGAGAAAGTGTTCCGTTCCATTGAATGTGTTTTGTCATAGTTCTATTTCCTTTTCTATTTTTCTAATCCTGCCAGTAGGCTGGACGTTGTTTTTCATAGGCAGCAATCAAGTCTTCATACTGCAAAGTAATTCCGATATCATCCAAACCATTTAAGAGCTTGTGTTTCCATTCGCTATCAATTTCGAAAGTGAATTCTCCAACTGGTGAGATGATTTTTTGTTGTTCCAAGTCCACAGTTACCTGATCGGTCGGTTTGAGTTGGGCTAGCTTTTCTCTAACCTCCCTAGGCTGAACAATAGGCAACATGCCATTATTGAGTTCATTATTGTAATGAATGTCCCCGAAAGATCCTGCAATCACGACCTTAAAACCATAGTCAGCTAGAGCCCAAGCTGCGTGTTCCCTCGAAGACCCCGCACCAAAGTTATCCCCTGAAATGAGAATACTAGCTTTACGATATTCAGGTCGGTTAAAGACAAAGTCTGGGTCCTCAGTGTAGTTATCGTCCAGATAACGCCAAGCATACATGAGGTACTTGCCAAAGCCTTTCTTATCAATCAACTTGAGAAACTGCTTGGGTAGGATTTGGTCGGTGTCGATGTTATCATTCATGAGAGGAACGGTCGTTCCCGTATAAACTGTAAATTTCTCCATATCCTCTCCTTACTGGGCCTCTGGCATTTGCCGAACATCTACGAAGCGCCCTGCGATAGCCGCTGCAGCTGCCATGGCTGGACTGCAGAGATGGGTTTTAGCACCAAATCCCTGTCTGTCTTCAAAGTTGCGGTTACTGGTTGAGGCACAGTGAACCCCATCAGGGACCTTGTCAGGATTCATCCCTAGGCACATAGAGCAACCTGGGTCTCGCCACTCAAAGCCAGCATCTAAGAAAACCTTATCCAAGCCCAACTTCTCAGCAGCTCGTTTTACTGGACGAGAGCCCGGAACCACGATTGCTGTTAGATTAGGAGCAATTTTCTTTCCTTTGACAAATCGCGCAGCCAGCTGTAAATCGCTGAGCCGAGCATTGGTACATGAACCGATAAAGATATAACCTAGTTCAATATCCGCGGGCTTTTGACCCGGCTGCAAATTCATGTAATTATAGGCTCGCTCATCATTCATATCCTTAATTTCTGGGAAACTGCTGTCAAAGTCAACCCCCATAGCAGGATTGGTTCCCCAAGTCACCATAGGAGCCAAATCTGAGACATCCATCCGGATAACCTTATCGTAAACAGCATCCTCATCACTGACAATTGTTTTCCAGTCCGCCACTGCTTCTTCGAAGTCCTCTGGAACACATTCGCGTCCCTTGAGATAATCATAGGTTGTTTGATCCGGATTCATAATGCCCATCTTGGAGCCAAACTCTATGGACATATTGCAGATGGTCATTCGTTCTTCCATGCTCAATGCATCAATAGCTTGTCCACGATATTCCACAACATAACCAACACCACAAGCAACGCCGTACTTAGCAATCAAGGCTAAAATGAAATCCTTGGAATAAACTCCTTTTTGAGGGACACCAGTGAATTCTACCAACATTTTCTTGGGTTTGACCTGCCAGAGGGTTTGGGTAGCAAAAACATGCTCAACTTCACTGGTCCCAATTCCAAAAGCGATGGCTCCGAAAGCTCCGTGGGTTGCTGTATGGCTGTCTCCACAGACGATGAACTTTCCTGGTTGGGTTCGACCTGTTTCTGGACCAACCATATGAACAATACCTTGCTTTTCAGAACCGTGAGCCGCATGCTCAATTCCAAACTCTTCAACATTTTCAGCCAGTTTATCAATTTGTGCCTTGGAAATAACATCTCGAATATCGTAGATATTGACCGTCGGGACGTTGTGGTCAAAGGTTCCAAATGTCAAGTCTGGTCGTCTCAATCTTCGTCCTGCATCTCTTAAGCCTTGAAAAGCCTGAGGACTGGTCACCTCGTGGATATAGTGCTGGTCCACATACATGAGTTGGGGCTGCCCCTCTTCTCCTGTGATGACATGACGGTCCCATAATTTATCAAAAATCGATTTTCCTGCCATCCATTACCTCCAAATAAAATATAAGGCTACTAGTGTAGTCACCATCCCGAGAAACCAAACTGTTTTAAAATACCATTTTCTAGTCTTGTGGTGAAAGGTGATTCCTGCCAACCAGGCACCAAAACCACCACAAGCAAGGGCTAAAATGAGTAAGATTTTCTCTGGGATGCGCCAAACTCTTCTCCTTGCCTTGGATTTATCAATGCCATAAATCAAGAAAATCAGCAAATTCCAAATCAAGAGGGCAAGCGTGATTCCTTCATTTATCTTCATAATCTTTCAATGATGGCTTCTGTCATTTCCTTGGTCGAAGCCTGTCCTCCAATATCTCTTGTTAAAATGCCAGCTGCTAAACTAGCTTCAACAGCACGCTCGATACGCTCTGCATCCTCATAACGTCCAAAACTATCTCTCAGCATCATGGCAACTGATAAAATCATGGAAATAGGATTGGCAATTCCTTGACCTGCAATATCAGGTGCCGAACCATGAATAGGTTCATAAAGACTTGGACCTTTTTCAGAATGACTAGCTGATGGCATGACACCAAGTGTTCCTGATAGAACACTCGATTCATCAGATAAGATATCTCCGAAGAGATTATCTGTCACGATGACATCAAACTTAGCAGGATTGGTAATCATGAGCATGGCAGCTGAGTCCACCAACTGGTGCTCCAAGGTTACATCTGGGAAATCCTGCGCAACTTCCTCAGCCACTATTCGCCAGAGTTTTGATGTCGCTAGAACATTTTGCTTATCGATACTAGTAACGATTTTTCTGCGACTTCTTGCAATTTCAAAGGCCTTACGAATAATCCGCTCCACTTCCTCATAGCTGTAGTCATTGATATCACGCGCTTTGCACTCTTCAAGGATATGATCCCCAAAGTAAATCCCCCCTGTCAACTCACGTACCACGACAAAGTCTACACCAGCAATTCGTTCCGGTTTGAGTGGTGACAAATGCTTGAGACTGTCAAAAATCTTTACAGGTCGAATATTGGCATAGAGATTGAGTTCCTTACGAAGAGACAGCAAGCCTTGTTCAGGCCGAACCGCTGCTCCATCATACTGAGGACTACCGATAGCCGCTAGGAGAATCGCATCTGCTTCTCTACATGACTTGAGGGTTTCATCAGGTAAGGGATGTCCCTCAGCATCAATACCTGCACCCCCAAAGGGGCATCTGTCAATCTCATAGTCAAAACCTGTTTTTGAAGCTAGAGCTTCCAGAACTACTAAACCAGCTTCCATAATTTCTGGACCGATTCCATCCCCTGCTAGTGCTACTATTTTCTTTGTCATAGCCTTCTCCTTTACACACTAGGCATGTCTCGGTAGGAAACGCTGCGCCCCATCTCACCTGCATTCTCTTTTTGAACAAAGGTATTGGCATTGATGTAGGCAATAGCCGAAGCCTTCAATACATCGAAATCAAGACCTGCTGCGTTAAAGATGGTTTCTGTATCTCTGTTTTCAACAGTGACCAAAACACGAGCCTGGGCATCGATTCCATCTGTCACAGCATCAATGGTATAGGACACCAAGCGGACAGATTGGTTAAAGAACTTATCGATAGCGTTAAAGATCGCTTCAACAGAGCCTTGTCCTGTCGCATTGAATTCGACCTTCTCATTATCCATGTTGGCTAGACTAACGAGCGCTTCGATGTCATTGTCCGCATGGGTTTGAAGTTGTAGATCATCAAAGTGGAAGCCTTCTGGATTTTCAACCATTGTTCCAGCTACCAGAGCTCGAATATCTGCATCTGTGATTTCTTGTTTCTTATCCGCTAGTGCCTTGAACTTAGCAAAGAGTGGTTTGATATCCTCTTCTGTAAAATCTAGGGCCAGTTCTCTTAGTTTTTCAACAAAGGCATGGCGACCTGACAATTTACCAAGCGGAAGGCTATTACTCTTAACACCGACCAATTCAGGTGTGATGATCTCATAAGTAAGAGGATTTTTAAGGACTCCATCTTGGTGAATACCCGATTCATGAGAGAAGGCATTGCCACCAACGACAGCCTTGTTTTTAGGAACTGGAATACCAGAGAAGCGAGAAACCATTTCAGACGTATTCATTGTTTCATCCAAAACAATATCACTAGTTGCTTGGAAGAAATCCTCACGAATCTTCAAAGCAACAGCTACTTCTTCAAGAGCAACATTACCTGCGCGTTCACCGATACCATTAATAGTTCCCTGGACACGTCCAGCGCCGTGTTTAATTGCTGTCAAAGTATTTGCAGTTGCCATACCGAGATCATCGTGACAGTGAACACCAAAGACAACTTTATGATCTGATTTAATATTTTCAGTCAAGTGATCAAAGATGCGTGCAAACTCTTCTGGAGTCGTAAAGCCAACTGTGTCAGGGATATTGATATAAGATGCACCTGCATCGACCGCTGTTTGAACGACTTGTAAGAGGAAATCCAACTCTGTTCTAGTCGCATCTTCAGGAGAGAACTCGACAACCTCAAACTTAGAACGTGCATAAGAAACATGCTCCTTAATAGCTTCTAAAATCTCTTCCTTGCTCTTATTGAGTTTATACTTGCGGTGAATCGGACTGGTAGCGATAAAGACATGAATTTGTGGATACTTGGCATCCTTAAGAGCCTCATAACAAGCATCAATATCAGATTTTACAGAACGAGCTAATCCTGTCACTGCTATTTTTTTCATGGCTCTAGCAATTTTTTGAACAGCTATAAATGAATCTGGACTAGCAGCAGGAAAACCAGCTTCAATTACAGAAATTCCCCATTTCTCCAGCTGTCTTGCAATGGAAACTTTTTCCTTTATTGAGAAGTTAACACCAGGTGTTTGTTCCCCATCACGAAGACTTGTATCAAAAAATTCAACTTTACGCATAAGATTTCCCCTTTTCCAAATATGGTTTTAAAAAAACATCTCGCTCAGAAGCCCAAGCGAGATGTTGATTTACTCCCGCTTGGTAAGCCAAACAGGACTAATGCTTCTGCACTAGCCCGAGTACCTCAACAACAAAGCAAATTGATTAAACTTAGCTGTTTTCATGTTTGACTTTCTCCTTCGTTTGATGTCTTGTTAAGTATTTTAGCATAGGAAAAATCTCTTGTCAAGAAAAAATCCAATATTTTCTGAAAATTTCTTCAGTAAAGAATATTTTGCTAATTGAAAGTGTTTGAAAACTCAAGCGAATTTCTTTATTTTTTCACGGTCAAGTTCCAACTTCTTTCGATAAGTTCTAACACTTCTTCATCTTGCAAACTATCATCAAGCGCCAGACTAAGCCAGTAACGTTTGTTCATATGAAAGGCAGGATATATGCCTTTTTGTGAAAGTAAATCCGCTACTTGGTCGTGTTTGATATTGACTGCTTCGACTAGTTCTTCTCTTCCCTTTTCCAGCTTATCCCATGGGATTCTCATCAAAACAGCATACCACTTTTGATTGTCTTCATGGCGCAATACAGCTGTATCAGGCGATTTTTCCCACAAATACTCCAATCGATTACCATACTTTTTCTGAACTTGAGCCATGATACGCTTAGTCTGAGGACAGATAAAATCCTGCACATCAAAGCAAGCATTCCGAATCTGGTAAAGAATCTCCAAACAAGCCTCACGGACACTTCCGACAAAACTTCCCCTCATGCTTTCCATGTGAACTTGAGGATAGAGGTCACCAGTCTCCTTATCAAAGACCTGAAAACTCACATTATCAGGAGTGATGGAGACTGTCACGAAAAATTCACCCTGCAAAATCTGGCAACTATAGGTCCAGACTTCTCCATTTTCTACAAAACCATAGGCATTAGCTTTTTCTTTATTAAACTGATAGGATTTAAAAATTTCAAACATAAGTGAAAACTGCTACCAAAAGCTAGCAGTTCCTTTCTATTTTTTAAAAGACAACCTTGGTACCGTGAAGTTGTGTCACGCCCAGCTGGTCGATAAAGGTTTGACGGTTGTCCAAGTCAATCCCACCACCAGGTAAAATTTCAATTTTACCTTTTGCATGTTCCAAAATTCTGTGATAGTGATCAAAACGTTTCTCTAGCAAGTCCCCAGAAATTCCAGCACGAGTTAAGATACGAGTGACACCAGCTTGGCTGAGCCAGTCAATGGCTTCCAACTGGTCTTCTTCGCTCAATTCATCAAAGGCCATGTGGAAGACAATTTCCATTCCTTTTGATGCAGCAATCAGCTTCTCAAGATTATCCTTGTCCAACTTCTTATCAGCAGTTAAAGTACCAAAGACGACCCCTTGGCTACCTGCTTGAGCAGTTATACGAATGTCTTCTAGCATGATGGCTATTTCAAGATCAGTATAGACAAAGTCGCCACCACGGGGACGAATCATGGTCATGATGGTGCTATCGTAGTTAGCTGCCAATTCAACTGCTGCCTTGATTACTCCATAGCTTGGTGTTGTCCCGCCAACTGCTAAATTATCACAGAGTTCGATTCGACGAGCTCCAGCCTGCATAGCTTTTTTAAGCAAGGTCACATTTTCAGCACAAAATTCGTAAATCATTTGATTCTCCTTGATGTTTTCTTTAAATTTATTATATCATATTATTTTAAATATCCTTTCATTTTTATCAAGGCAAATAACTACTATTTTTATCTATTCTTTGTCAGGAATGACTTTAAAGAGATAGTAGGTGATAAAGATAGTCAAGGCTCCCAGACCGATTTTGACTGGCAAAAGAGGGGCAAAATAAATAGAAATTCCCATCAAGATATAGATAGATACGATGATTTTTTTCTTTCGTTCTCGCGCGATAGACTTGGTTTCACGAAAGTCAGCTACATAAGTCTGATAGAGCTTGGTGTGATAAAGCCAGTCTTCAAAACGCTTAGAAGATTTTGAAAAGCAAGCGATAGCTAACAAAAGAAAGGGAGTTGTTGGTAAAAGTGGTAGGACAACTCCAATAACAGCTAAAGCCAGTGAAATAAAGCCAATACTTAGGTAAATAATACGCATGTCTTCTCCTAATTGAAATAATCTTCTACTAGTTTCCCACAAAGTGAGGAAATTTGTCAAGCTTCAAGTAAAAAGAGCCTGAAATTTATTTTCAGGACTCTTCGTGTTATTTAATTTTCTCTTCTTCGTAGTCGCCATTACTACATACAACCTGCTTGCCACCACCACGGACCTTTTTCTCCACAAGGAAGTGTCCGCATTTTGGGCAATCACGTCCAATTGGTTTATCCCAGGAAGTAAATTCACATTCTGGGTAACGATTGCAACCATAGAAGATACGATTGCGCTTGGTTTTGCGTTCAATGATTTGTCCTTGATGACAGCTTGGACACTCGACTCCAATCTCTTTGACAATCGCTTGTGTGTGACGGCAGTCTGGGAAATTGCTACATGCATAGAATTTACCAAAACGACCGAGCTTAATCACCATCGGACTGCCACAAACCTCACAGTCAAATCCAGCTGGCTCATCCTTGATCTGGATTTTTTCCATTTCAGATTCAGCCTTGGCTACTTCTTTAGAGAATGGTTTGTAAAAGGCATCAATGACCCGTTGCCACTGCTCTTTCCCAACTTCAACATCATCCAGTTTCCCTTCCATTTCAGCTGTGAAGGTCACGTTTACGATATCTGGGAAATATTCAACAATGAGTTTATTGACAATTTCTCCCAGTTCTGTCGGTTCAAAACGTTTAGCAGCCAGACGAACGTAGTAACGTTTTTGGATGGTTTCAATGGTCGGAGCATAGGTTGACGGGCGTCCAACTCCATTTTCTTCCAAGGTCTTGATAAGAGTCGCTTCTGAATAGCGAGCAGGTGGTTGAGTGAAATGTTGTTCTGGCTTGCTATTGACCTGCTTGACCACATCTCCAACAACCATATCTGGCAACATTTTGTTCTTGTCAGAGTCGTTGTAGATAGCAAGATAACCATCAAACTTAACTTGGCTTCCATTTGCCGCAAACTGAACCCCATTTTGAGAAAGCTTAACAGCCATGGTATCAAAGACAGCAGCTGTCATCTGGCTTGCCACAAAACGGTTCCAGATAAGGGAATAAAGTTTGAGCTGGTCTTTGTCCAAGTACTTAGCGATGCTTTCAGGTGTATTAAAGACACTAGATGGACGAATGGCTTCGTGGGCATCTTGAGCACCTGAGGCATTCTTGACCCTGCTACCATGCTTGGAATACTTGCTACCAAAACGGTCGTTAATGTAGCTTGCCGCTTCATTCTGAGCTACTGGACTAATACGAGTCGAGTCTGTACGCATATAGGTAATCAAACCTTGCACACCTGATCCGATATTGATCCCTTCATAGAGCTGTTGAGCCACCATCATGGTCTTTCGAGTACGGAAATTAATTTTGTTAGCCGCATCCATTTGCATGGTTGAAGTCGTATAGGGTAGGGGCGCATTGCGTTTGCGTTCTTTCTTATCTACCTGGTCTACTGTGAAATCTTTGCTAGTCAAATGGGACAGGACTTCTTTGACTTCTTCATTAGTGGTCAATTTCATCTTTTTGCCATTCATACCATAGAAAGAAGCCTGAAATTGTTTGGTTCCCTTCTTAAAAACACCATCAATTGTCCAGTATTCTTCCGGTTGGAAGGCATTGATCTCATTTTCACGGTCAATGATGAGCTTAAGGGCAACTGACTGCACGCGTCCTGCTGATAAGCCCTTCTTGACCTTTTTCCACAAAATTGGCGAAATTGAATACCCGACCAAGCGGTCTAAGACACGACGAGCTTGTTGCGCGTCGACCAAGTCCATATCAATCTTACGAGGTTCTTTAAAGGCATTTTTTACTGCGTCTTTGGTGATTTCATTAAAGACTACACGGTTGGCATCATTCTCATCCAAATCGAGAATATGAGCCAAATGCCAGGAAATCGCTTCTCCTTCACGGTCCGGGTCACTCGCCAGAAAGACTTTATTAGCTTTTTTGGCTTCTTTTTTCAGATCATTGATGAGAGGACCCTTGCCTCGGATATTGATATACTGCGGTTCATAGTTATTTTCAATGTCAACAGACATACTGGATTTTTTCAAATCACGGATATGCCCGACACTGGCTAAAACTTTGTAATTTCTGCCTAGATATTTCTCAATCGTTTTCGCTTTAGCAGGCGACTCCACGATGACTAGATTTTTTTTAACTGTTGATTTTTTCTTCTTTGTTGCCGTAGCCACACTATCACACCTTTTCAAAGTAATAAACTTTATAAAGTGTAAACCATTTTTCTATAGCTGTCAAGACCTAAGTCCTATATATAGAAGAAAAGTTTATCTGAGTGAACAAATTTATTCTTAAAATTCAAACTCAGCCAGCACATCTTGACCACTGGAAATCAGCTTTGCTCCCTCTTGAATCAGGTGGTGACAGCCATCTGAATGGCCATCTAAAATGTTCCCTGGAATGGCAAAGACATCACGCCCTTCCTCCATGGCACGCTCACAGGTGATGAGACTCCCTGAACGCATCCTTGCCTCTGCTACAATCACACCACGGCACAGTCCTGCTATGATTCGATTACGAGCTGGAAAGTGAAATTTCAAGGGTTCTTCACCTGGACCGTACTCGCTAAGTACCAAATGGTGATTGCCAATGTGTTCCTGCAAACGTTTATTGGCTCGGGGATAAAAAACATCCAATCCTGTTCCAATCACTGCAATTGTTCTTCCTCCATTCTGGAGTGCAGCCATATGGGCAGCCGTATCAATCCCTTTGGCTAAACCACTGACCACGATTAACTCGTTTTCCAAACCTTGAATGACTTTCTGGACCGACTTTGCTCCCTGACTAGAACATGAACGACTCCCTACAACAGCAACCTTTGGAAATTTCAACAGGTCTAGATTTCCTTTATAAAACAAGAGCGCTGGAGCATCATAAATCTCACTCAGATCCCAAGGATAACAGTCATCAAGAATCGAGAAGGATGGAAATTTCTGAAACTCCTTCTCCAACTGTGCATCATCTATCTGGAAATAGCGTTCCATAAAGACAGCAGGATTACGACAACCTGAAATTTCTGCAATTTCACCTAGCAAGAGCTCCTGATCTACAGTCTCGTCGTACTCAAGAACAGTTAAAATCTGCTGATTGGTCAGCCCAGCTTTTCTCAATTTGTAAATCTCATAGTTTGTGATCTTCATATACAACTCCATTTCTTTTTCTACTCATCTATCTATTCGTAAAAAAAATAAAAAGAAGACCAAGGATCTTCTTTTTTCATTTATTCAGATTTAGTAGTTGACCAGCTACTTTCAATCATCGGTAAGATTGTTTTTAAAGTTTCCCCATCCCCTTCAAGTGAAACATAGCGGATTTTACCATCATTTGATCTGAAAACCCAGGTAATGAGGTATTTCCCTGACTTAGCAATTGCATTGACAACATAGGCTTCATAACCTCCAATGGTCGATTTGGAGCCCCAGACCTTACTGAAATCAGAGCTTTCTTCTTTGGAAGTTAAAATACTAGATGAGACAGTCACAACACCCAGTTTAGCATATTCTTCTTCGCTGATATTGAACTGCTCAGCCTTGAAGGTATTCAGCGTAACAATGTTGATATCTGTTCCATCGCAATACTGTATATCATTTCCACCTTCTACTTCATGGAATCGAACCCATGATTTGGGTACCTTGACAAATCCATATTCATTCGAACCGATGATTTGCGTCTCTTCCTTTTTCGCTTCAGAAACGGCAGAACTAGAGCTACTCGTTTCCTGACTGCTAGAAAAACTAACAACCGCAGTCGAACTTTCTTCGGTTGCTGTTTGCGACTTATTGGAGCATGAAGCTAAAAAAGCACTAACAGTAATTACAGTACCTAAAATCAATAATTTTTTCATCCTACCACCTCTCCATCTGCATTATAAGAAAAATAAGAACTTCTGTCAAATTCTGACCTAATCTATTCTGTTAGTTTCCGATTTTATTGCTCACATTTAAAGCAAAAACTCTTGAAAAATCTTCAAGAGTTTTATTTCTATTCTTCATCCATGCTCAAGACGCTAAGGAAGGCTTCTTGTGGGACTTCTACTGATCCGATAGCCTTCATTCGTTTCTTACCAGCTTTTTGTTTTTCAAGGAGTTTGCGTTTACGAGAAACGTCACCACCGTAACACTTGGCAAGTACGTTCTTACGAAGGGCCTTGATATCCGTACGAGCCACAATTTTGTGCCCAATAGCTGCTTGAATCGGCACTTCAAATTGTTGACGAGGGATGATTTTCTTGAGCTTATCCACGATGAGTTTCCCACGTTCGTAGGCAAAATCCTTGTGAACGATAAAGCTGAGGGCATCGACCTTATCACCATTGAGAAGGATATCCATTTTGACCAGTTTAGATGGGCGATACTCTGACAATTCGTAGTCAAAACTTGCATAACCACGCGTCGAAGACTTAAGCTTATCAAAGAAGTCAAAGACAATTTCAGCAAGTGGAATTTGATAGATAACATTCACACGATTATCATCAATATAGTCCATGGTCACAAAATCCCCACGTTTGCGCTGAGCCAGTTCCATCACCGCTCCGACAAACTCCTGCGGTACCATGATTTGCGCCTTAACATACGGTTCTTCAATGGTCGCAATCTTGGTTGGATCTGGAAACTCAGACGGGTTAGACACATCCATAGACTCCCCGTCGGTCAAGTTAACCTTGTAAATAACAGACGGAGCTGTCATAATGAGGTCAATGTTGAACTCGCGCTCTAAACGCTCTTGGATAACATCCATATGGAGAAGCCCAAGGAATCCACAACGGAAACCGAATCCAAGCGCCTGCGATGTTTCTGGTTCAAACTGAAGGCTGGCATCGTTGAGTTGCAATTTTTCAAGGGCTTCACGAAGGTCATTGTATTTATTAGACTCGATTGGATAAAGCCCTGCAAAGACCATAGGATTCATTTGCTTGTAGCCATGTAATGGCTCTTCCGCAGGATTGGTTGCCAAGGTAACTGTATCACCCACACGGGTATCTTGAACCGTCTTGATAGAAGCTGCAATGTAACCAACGTCACCAGTCGCAAGGAAATCGCGCCCTACTGCTTTCGGTGTGAAAATTCCCACCTCAGTCACATCAAAGGTCTTGCCATTGCTCATGAGTTGAATCTTATCGCCAGGTTTAACCACTCCGTCCATAACACGCACTTGGAGAATGACCCCGCGATAAGCATCATAAACTGAGTCGAAAATCAATGCTTTGAGTGGCGCTGCAACATCACCCGTTGGAGCTGGCACTTTTTCAACGATCTGCTCAAGAATTTCTTCAATACCAATACCAGCTTTGGCTGAAGCTAAGACTGCTTCACTGGCATCCAGTCCGATGACATCCTCAATCTCTGTACGCACACGCTCTGGATCAGCTGCTGGTAGGTCAATCTTGTTAATGACTGGCAGAATTTCCAAATCATTATCCAAGGCTAGATAAACGTTAGCAAGAGTTTGCGCCTCAATCCCTTGGGCCGCATCAACCACCAAAATCGCTCCTTCACAGGCTGCTAGCGAACGCGACACTTCATAGGTAAAGTCCACATGCCCTGGCGTGTCAATCAAGTGGAAAATATAGGTCTCGCCATCTTTAGCAGTGTAATTAAGCTCGATGGCATTCAACTTGATGGTAATCCCACGTTCCCGCTCAAGATCCATACTATCCAGAAGCTGGGCTTGCATTTCACGACTAGAAACGGTCTCCGTCTTTTCCAAAATGCGGTCTGCTAAGGTTGATTTCCCATGGTCAATATGGGCGATGATAGAGAAGTTCCGAATCTTCTCCTGTCGTTTTTTCAAATCTTCTAAGTTCATGATGCTCTTCCTTTCAGGGTATCTATTAATTATAAATTGTTTTTAACATTTTGACAAGACCATACCCTGCTAGGAGTACTAATCTTCGGCAATAAAGCCATCATTCTCGATAAAGTGGTGTTCGGTCATTCCTTGGTCAGTAAAGACAATCCCATGAAGGACACCACCATAAACAGCTCCTCCATCCATGCCAATCTTGCCATCCTCTGTTATCCAAAGCTCAGCAGTACCTCGGTCTTGCTTTAGCAAACCATAAACTGGTGTATGCCCAAAGACAATGGTTTTTCCAGTATGATTTTCGGCTTCGTGGAATGGTTTTCTGAGCCAGACTTTCTTGTAATCTGTTGTTTCATGCCAATCATCCAAGGTCAAGTCAATACCCGCGTGAACAAAGATATACTTGTCTGTCTCTACTACAAATGGCATTTGACGAATAAATTCGACCAAGTCTGCTGCTTCAGTCGCAACCCGTTTGGCATCTTCTACGCCATCAACTGGTGCATCCAAGGGACGACCTAAAATAGAGTTAATGGTTGTATCTCCACCATTGCGACGATAATGGTCATAGCTTTCTTCTGGGTCATCGAGCCAAGTCAGAAACATATACTCATGGTTTCCTGATAGACAGATAGCTCCATGATTGTCGACCAAGTCTTTGACCATTTCTAGAACACGTCGACTGTCTTCACCACGGTCAATTAAATCCCCCAGAAAGAGCAGCTGAGTTTGACCATCCCAGGTTTTGAGCAGATCTTCTAGCATACCTGCCTTTCCGTGAACATCTCCAATTACATAATAGTCTGTCATTTATTTCATCCTCGTTTGCAATAATTCTCTGGCTTGGGTAAGGGCAGCTTCGGTTACATTTTCCCCAGCCAACATCTTAGCTACTTCCTCTACTCGCTCTTCTAAAGCCAAGAGGCGAACCGTCGACACCGTTGAGTGCTCATCGCTAATCTTCTCAATAAAGAATTGATAATCCGCAATGGCAATCACTTGTGGAAGGTGAGAGATAGCAAGAACCTGACCATGCTGGCCTATCTTATGAATCTTTTGAGCGATGGCTTGGGCCACACGACCTGAAACTCCCGTATCCACCTCATCAAAGACAATACTGGTCTTGCCTTCTTTGCGAGAAAAGGCAGACTTGATAGCCAACATGAGACGGGATAATTCCCCACCGGACGCAACTTTGACCAAGGGTTTAAAGTCTTCACCAGGGTTGGTGGAAATGTAAAACTCGACCGTTTCATTCCCCTCACGACTAAATTTTCCCTTGCTAAAGCGAACCTGGAATTGTGCCTTCTCCATATAGAGGTCTTGCAGTTCTTGCTTAATCTCAGCTTCCAGTTTCTGGGCCAAATCATGACGAGCAGATGCAAGCTGACCTGCCAAATCAACAAGATTAACTTCCAATTTCTTGAGCTCTGTTTCCATGTCTTCGGAAGAAAGATTATTTCCAGTCAAGAGATTGTACTCATCCGTAATCTTGGCGAAGTAAAGTAAAACATCGTCTACAGTCCCACCGTACTTGCGGGTAATAGTATTCAGAAGATCTAGGCGATTCTCAACCTGCATGAGGCGATTGCCATCAAAATCCAAGTCCTCAATAATATCTTCCAAACGCTTGGTAATATCTTCTAAAACATAGTAGGTCTCAGACAGAGAACTTGAAATTTCACGGTATTCAGGATCGTATTCTTCGACACTTTCCATGTCATTCATGGCTGAACGAACATTAGCTAGGCTAGAAAACTCCTCATTGTCCAACATGCTATAGGCATTGGTTAGCGTATCCGCAATGTTCTTATGATTGAGGAGTTTATCTCGTTCTTGGTTGAGAGCCAAGTCTTCACCAGCCTGTAAGTTCGCTACCTCAATCTCTGCCATTTGACATTCCAACATCTCAATACGAGCCTTATGTTCCTGCTGGTTTTTCTTGACTTCTAGAACCTGCTTACGCATTTTGCGATAGGCGTCAAAACTCGTCTGATAGGTCTCCTTCAACTCCAAGAAAGCAGCATCGCCAAATTCATCCAACATCTGGATGTGCAGTTGAGGACGCATTAACTCCTCTTGGTCATGCTGACCATGGATATCTACAAGGTGTTGCCCAATAGCACGCAAGACAGAAAGATTGACCATCTGACCATTCACGCGACTAACACTACGACCATTTTGCAAAATTTCCCGGCGGATGATAATTTCATCACCCATTTCCAAACCTTGCTCTTCAAAAAGTTCCTGTAAAAGGCGACTATTTTCAACCGAGAAAAGCCCCTCTATCTCCGCCTTTGGCGCACCATGACGAATAACGTCTATCGTTGCACGAGCCCCCAACATGAGATTCATAGCGTCGATAATGATAGACTTTCCAGCACCCGTTTCCCCGGTCAAAACAGTCATACCCTTTTCAAAATTGAGGGAAATCGCCTCAATAATGGCAAAGTTTTTTATCGAAATTTCAAGTAACATACTGACCTACCATTTTTTGACTTGTTCAACAATTTCTTCAGCTGCCTCTACTGTTCTAGCTACAATTAAGATAGAATCATCATCAGCTAGACAGCTAAAAATCTGTTCAGGAAATGCCTCAACCAACTGACTCTTCACAAAAATAGTATTTCCAGGAATGACAGCAAGGTTGATCATATTTCCCATTAACTCAGAACTCACAATATTGTCCTCAGCCAACTGCAAACTTTTGACGATTGATTTTGGCAACTCATAGATATAAGTGTTATTTTTCAAAGGAATTTTAACAATCCCCAGCTCCTTGATGTCCCTTGAGACAGTAGCCTGAGTAGCAGAAATACCTGCTTCCCTCAAGTACTCAACAATTTCTTCCTGAGTCCCGATCTGATAATCCGTAACAAATCTTCTAATTTTTTCAAGTCTCTCTTTTTTATTCATCTTTAAATTCTCTATGTGCTCTCTCTACAACTTTTTCTATTTTGGGGGCAACTTGATTGCTTGCTCCCTCTTCCTTTTTCAAATATGCCAGAAATTCGATGTTTCCATGTCCTCCTTGGATTGGTGAATAGTCTAATCCAACCACTGAAAAACCTTGTTCAACCGCCATAGCAGTGACAGATTCAAGGACAGTTTGATGAACCTTGGCATCGCGAATGATTCCATTTTTCCCGATTTGCTCACGACCTGCTTCAAACTGAGGTTTGACAAGTGCTACCACCTGCCCTTGATCTGCTAAGACACGGTGCAAGGCAGGCAAAATCAGACTGAGGGAAATGAAACTCACATCAATACTGGCAAAGCTCGGCTCCTTTTCGAAATCAGTCTTTTCAGCATAACGAAAATTAAACTGCTCCATGCTGACAACCCGTGGGTCTTGGCGTAATTTCCAAGCCAACTGATTGGTGCCAACATCGACTGCAAAGACTAACTCAGCACCATTTTGCAGCATGACATCGGTAAAGCCTCCGGTAGAAGCCCCAATATCAATAGTGGTTGCTCCCTCCACTGACAAATCAAAGGCCTGCAAGGCCTTCTCCAGTTTTAGACCACCACGACTGACATACTTGAGTTTTTCACCCTTGAGTTTTAGCTCAGTGTCATCTGGGATTTTCTCTCCTGGTTTGTCAAAGCGCTCCCCATTCAGGACAGCTACGACTAGACCTGCCATTACACCGCGCTTGGCCTGTTCTCGCGTTTCAAACAAGCCCTGTTTATAAGCTAGTACATCCACTCTTTCCTTAGCCATTGATTCTCAAACTTTCTACTACTCTTACAATTGATTCTGTTTCAAAGGGAACCTGCTGGGCAATTTCCTCTAATTTTTCATTAGCTTGATCCAAGGTTTGGTTACAAAAGGCAATCGCCTCCTCCAAACCCAACAAGGCTGGATAGGTTGACTTTTCTGCCTGTAAATCCTTTTGCGGAATCTTGCCGATTTCCTCAAAACTAGCGGTCACATCCAGCACATCATCTCTGACTTGAAAGGCCAGTCCGATTAATTCACCAACCGTTTTCAGTTTTGCTTGGATTTCAGGCGCTAATTCTGCTATGATAGCGGCGGCTTGGAAGGGATAAGCTAGTAATTTCCCAGTCTTATTGGCATGAATGGTCTGGAGTTCTTCCAAGGACAAATGCTGGTGTTCGCCTTCCATATCTAAAACCTGCCCTGCAACCATTCCTAGACTTCCTGAAGCAAGGGATAAGTTGACAATCAAGTCCACCTTGATCTGACTTGGCAAATCTACCTGCGCTATTAAGGCGTAAGGATCTAGGAACAAAGCATCTCCTGCCAAAATTGCCATAGCTTCACCGAATTTCTTATGATTGGTCAACCGTCCCCGACGGTAATCATCATCATCCATGGCAGGAAGATCATCGTGAATCAAGCTTCCTGTATGAATCATTTCCAAAGCCGCAGCCACTTGAGCATGTGCTGGTCTAATAGTAACGTGCAAGGATTCCAGAACCTCTAGCAAGAGAAAAGGCCGAATACGCTTGCCACCAGCATGAATGGAATAGAGAACAGCTTCTCGTAAACTAGAAGCAAACTGCTGGTCTCCATAAAAATCTTCCAAAGCCGACTCGATAAGAGCTAATTTTTCTTGCTTCTTCATTCAAAATCACTTTCTGTTCCGTCTTCCTGCATGACCTTGACCAAGGTCTTTTCAGCCTTGTCCAAGGTCGCTTGGAGCTCTTTTGACAAGACCATGCCCTTTTGAAAAGCAGCAATCGCATCTTCCAGAGCGATTTCACCATTTTCCAAACTTTGGACAATGGTCTCAAGTTCTGCTAGGTTCTCCTCAAATTTCTTTTGTTTTGACATCTTTAACCTCTAATTCTACCTGACCGTCTCGCATCAAAAGCGTCACTTGGTCTTTTTTCTTCAACTTCTCAACCGAATCCACAACGGACTCTTCTTTTTTGACAATTGCATAACCACGCGCAACAATTCGGCTCGTATCCAACATCAGCAAGGCCTCCGAAAGTCGCTTGACCTCAGCAACCTTGGCATCATAAACCAGAGCCATTTGGCTATGGAGGAGCTTGTCCAACTGACCTAACCGGTCCTGATAGCGTTGGATTTTAGTGACAGGTGATAATTGGACTAGTTGATGCGTCCTTGCTTGGACTAGCTGGTTGCTATCAGAAATCCGTGTTCGCAAACTTTGTTTTAAGCGCAGTTGTAGTTGATCTAATCGTTGCAAATAGCCGTCATACAAGCGCTCTGGTTGTCTAAAGATAACAGACTGACTACATTTTTTCAGAGCTTCTTTTTTTCTTGACAGGACATTTTGTACAGCTGTCGCCATCCGTTTTTCCTGATTTTGCAAATGGGTCAAGAGATCCAACTTAGTCACAGGTGTTGCCAGTTCAGCCGCAGCTGTTGGCGTCGCAGCCCGTCTATCTGCCACAAAATCCGCCAAGGTCACATCTGTCTCATGCCCAACACTAGAAATGATTGGCAAGCGAGATTCAAAAATAGCCCGTACCACAATTTCTTCGTTAAAGGCCCAGAGATCCTCGATGGAACCACCTCCACGACCAATAATGAGAACATCTAGGTCCTCACGTTGATTGGCACGCGCAATATTTCGAGCAATTTCCTCCGCAGCTCCATCACCTTGTACCTTAGTCGGATAGAGAAGGATATCAACACCTGGAAACCGTCTGCTGACGGTCGTGATAATATCTCGAATAACGGCTCCACTGCGACTGGTTACCACACCGATTCTCTTAGAAAATTGGGGAAGAGGTTGCTTGAAGCGTTCTTGAAATAAACCTTCTTCCGTTAGTTTTTTCTTGAGTTGTTCAAACTGAATCGCAAGCGCTCCAACTCCATCAGGTTCAGCCTTCTCAATGATGATAGAGTAGCTCCCGCTCGGTTCATAGACCTGCACACGCCCAATCACATTGATCTTCATTCCCTCTTCGAGGTCGAAACCTAATTTCTGATAGATCCCTGACCAGATGGTCGCTTGAATAACTGCATGGTCATCTTTTAAAGAGAAATATTGGTGAGTAGGTCGTTTACGAAAGTTGGAAACTTGACCAGTTAAATAGACCCGTTCCAAGTAAGGGTCTTTATCGAATTTCATTTTCAGATACTTGGTCAAAGTTGTTACCGATAAATACTTTTCCATCTCCACCTACTATTCATTTTCTTGCTTTTCCATGGGTATTATTATACCAAAAACATGCTTAAAAATCACCTTTTTCCTACCGAAACGAAAGGAAAAATAGAAAAAGGAGGTCATGCCTCCTCATCTGATTATTTGCTGTTTCGCGCTTCTTCCAAAATCTTTGCAATCTTTGTGGTCAAAAGGTCGATAGCAACGGTATTGCTGACTCCCTCAGGAATGACGATATCAGCATAACGCTTGGTCGGCTCAATGAACTGGTGGTACATGGGTTTGACCACACCCAAATACTGATCAATAACGCTATCTAGACTACGGCCACGCTCCTCCATATCACGCTTGATACGACGAATAATGCGCACATCATCATCTGTATCCACAAAAATCTTGATATCCATCAAATCGCGCAGACGCTTGTCCTCCAAGACCAGAATCCCCTCAACGATAAAGACATCCTGAGGCTCCTGACGATAGGTCTTGCTACTCCGTGTATGCGCTGTATAGTCATAAGTCGGGATATCCACTGGGCGCCCTGCCAACAATTCCTTAATCTGCTCGATCATCAAGTCTGTATCAAAGGCAAATGGATGGTCGTAGTTTGTTTTGACACGCTCTTCAAAGGTCAAGTGAGACTGATCCTTGTAGTATGAATCATGCTCAATCATGGAAATCTTTTCATCAGGAAAGTGCGATAAAATGGCTCTTGAAACACTTGTCTTTCCTCCACCAGAACCACCTGTCACTCCGATAATGATTGGTCTATTTTGCATGCTATCCTCCGTTTTTCTATCCGTGGTCTATTATATCACATTTTTTGCAAAATTTATAGTCTGATTTGGATAGTCTAGGGGAAACAAATCCATCCCACACTCCAGTTAGACTAGCCAAAAACCTTTCTTGGTTTGTAGAAATTGTCCCTTTTTTCTAAAATGGCAAGCAATTTATCACCTTCAAAGGCAGCTAATTCTTTGTCTGTTTGTTCTAACTCAATAAAACGACCAAACCGCACTTCTGTAGCCTGTTCTGGAGTTAGGAAAACTTTGACAAGGTCCCCTGTCCCAATCTCAAGAGGATGGAGGAAGTCCAGTTGACCAACCTCCACTTTTTCAGCAATTTCGTCCAAGGTAAGAGCATCCTCCAGTTGTAAACCTGCTGCACTCGTCCGAGTCAAATGGGACATATGGGCCGCATAACCCAGCTTCTCTCCCAAGTCAACAGACAAGGTACGGATATAAGTCCCCTTACTGCATTTCACACGAAAGGTAAAACGCGCAAGTTCGCCCTCATAAGAAATCGGACTTGTTCGCTCAAACTGATAAATAGTCACCTGACGTTCTGGACGCTCCACTTCCTGACCAGCACGCGCATACTCATAGAGCTTGCGACCATTAACCTTGACAGCCGAGTACATAGGTGGAATCTGAGTAATAGGCCCAGTCAGGCTCACAATCGCTTCATCGACAATGGTTTCATCCAAGGGCGACAAAACAGGGGTCTCCGTGACCACTTCTCCACTTGCATCCTCGGTCGTCGTTGAATAGCCAAGAGTGATTTCCCCCTCATAGACCTTGCCCTCGTCCTGCATAAATTCGACCATACGGGTTGCCTTGCCAACCGCGATTGGCAGAACTCCCACTACATCCGGATCCAAGGTCCCACCATGACCAATCTTCTTGGTTCCCAAAATCTTACGCAGTTTAAAAACTGCATCATGCGAAGTCATCCCCGCTTCTTTTTTTAAGTTGATAATACCGTTCATGTGTTGCTTTCTGATTTCATTCATGAAATATCTTCTTCAAGAATTGTAATGTAATTATCTTTTGTAACAAAAGATTTGCTGCTTTTCTTCTAGTGATGGATATACCTCGTTTATTTCCTTCTCCCGTTTTCATCAAAGTTTTTCTTCAATGCAATCTCTGTTGAAATCATCGCGCCAACTAAAGGGATTGTCTGAATCATCGTGATAATAAAGCCAACAGTACTCATTGTCTCCGTTCCCTTTTCAAAAACAATGGCCATGGCAATCACGGAGAGAGGTGCTGAAAGTAGTCCGCAAAGATACCATACTTTCCCAAGATATTGATTCGCAAACTTCCATGTTTCTTCATTCCTCATGGACCTTTTTGTTCGGTATCCGAATACATAATTGATTTCTTTCGGTGTTCTCCTGAAAAATAGCCAGCCAAATAAAAGCATAGTTAACGGAATAAGTAAAACTACGATTAGCATGAATATCCTAAATCCCATTTAAATTCCCTCCATTATTTTTACCTCTAAATGATAGATTCCGATCATGTCAGCAATCTGCTTGTCTTTTTGATCGATTTGATCCACTAGTTGAGTACGTTCACGCTCAAAATCATCGCGCAATTGCTCAATTTGACTTTGTAGCATTTTTTTACACGTGCGCTAGAACGTGCTATCCTATCAAATACATTTCTTACAAATCGCCCATTTGCATTTTTATTTTCAGGATTGTTACTATGTAATTCTAAATATTTTTTTAATGTTTCTTTTGCAGAATCATGCAAAATGTATTTATCATTTAATCTTTTTTCGTTTATAGCTTTAAGATTTCGTTTTTCGGAATCTGAAATATCCTTCTTATCAATTTTTTTATTAGCTTCTTCAACTTGTTCTTTTAGATTTTTTTCTCTTACTTCTCTATCCTTTATATACTCGCTATTAGATTTTGCACCTTTACTTTTATTAAGTGATTCATTAGTTGCTGCTAAATTTTCCTTTTTGTTTGCTAAATCGGCAGTATCTATATCAGCAATCTTTCTCCAAGAATTTTCAAAAATTTGTTTACGTGCTACAACGTGATCCAAATTTGCGTTTTCATTTAATTTTAAAGTTTTTCCAGTATATTCATCCTTTAAATTTCCAAATTTTTGCTTTTCTTTCATAGCATTATTTGCATCAGTATACCTTTTATCTTTCATTATTTTAGCACCCTCTTCTTTTGTATAACCATTAGGATGTTTATCGTTATACTGCTTAAGAAGCGTGTCACTTGTCATATCTAAACCAATTTGATTCGCAAATTGATCCCAGATTTCATCTAAAATAACATCTCCTAATTTATCTGGTGAACTAATCTCTTTACATTCTAGTTCTAATTTTTCGAGATTAGAAAACTCCATTGTAAATTGCTGTTCCAATAGTTCTTCTAATTCGTCATAGTTTATATTTTTAGACTCATCTACTTCTTCAGTACCCAATACTAATAATTCATTTTCCACTGCTTTCTCACTCCCCCTTCAGCGCTTCAAATTTCGCTTTCATAGTTGGATTTTTTCGGGTCAATTTTTTAACTGAAACATCTTCCAGTTTATTATTTGCAAGACGAAGTTGATTTTCAGATGTAGTTAGGAACTTCTTGACCTCTTCCATGCGTTTGATGGCCTTATTGATTTCATCAATAGCTTTACCAAAATTGGTTGAAGCAGAGTTGTAGTTTTTGGCAAAAGCTACTTTGAAGGCATCCAAGTCTTCTTCAAAATGCGTAATATCGATATTCTGCTCCCGAACCAAGGCTAACTCTTGCTTGTATTTGAGAGAATTAAGAGCCGCATTACGCAGGAGACCAATCAACTGGATGAAGAACTGAGGACGGACCACATACATCTTTTCATACTCGTGGCTGACGTCAATAATCCCTGTGTTAAAGTAGTCGTTATCTGCTTCTAACATGGTCACCAAAACAGCATACTCACAGTTCTTCTCCCGACGGTCCTTGTCCAATTCCTTGTAAAAATCTGCATTCTTATGCTTCTTCTCCGTCCCATCCGCTTCGTTTTTCATTTCAAACATGATGGAAATGAATTCTAGACCATTTTCATCAAAATCACGGAAGATAAAGTCCCCCTTAGATCCTCGCGCAGAGACCTTGTTATCCTTCTCAAAGTAGGCATTTGGAAAGGCAAAACTACGAACCTTGTTAAACTCACTCTCTGCATACTGTTCCAAACTTTCCCCGATAGCTTTTGTGGATTGTTGGGCTTTGAAATTCTTATAAAATTCGACTTGTTCACTGGCTGCCTTAAGCTGGGCTTCGTAATTTTGCTTAACAGAAGCCAAAGATAACTCATTTTCCTTTTCTTGCAAGAGGAGCTGATTTTTAACTTGATCCCGTTCTTTTTCTAAGTCAGAAAGGGTCTTTTGCAGTTGATTTTCATGCTCCAAACGCAAGGTGGCCAGTTGGTTTTCCAAGGTCTGTACTTCCTTGTCCTTAGCCAATAAGGCCTCATGGCTTGTCTGCTCAACTTCTTTCTTAGCTAACTCTTTCTCTGTATCAAAGTTTTGGATTTGACTCTGCAGTTGGGCAATTTCTTGATCTTTCTGAGCCAGTTTAGTCTGTTGCTCATTCATAGCCTTCTGCTCAGCCAAGGCCAGCTCCTGCTTCATGCGATCGTGTAATTCCTTATCAAACTCTGTCGTTCTCACTTGGGATAAAAGTTCGGCATACTGACTTTCATTTACTGTAAAGACTTCCCCACAGTTGGGACATTTGATTTCGTTCATAACTTTCCTCTTTCTAGACTTCTGTAACCATTATATCATGCCTGAGGGAAAATCAAAAACAGCGAGTCGAAACCCACTGTTTATATCTTTTACTTTAAATTTTTTCCAAGGCCAAACGCAAATCTTCAATCAAATCCTCTACATTTTCAAGACCGATAGACAAGCGGATTTGGTTTGGTGTGACACCTGCTGCTTCTAGATCTTTTTCTGACAACTGACCGTGAGTGGTTGTCGCTGGATGGACAACAAGCGATTTGGCATCTGCTACGTTTGCAAGGTCAGAGAAGATTTCCAAATTATCAATCACCTTGCGAGCCTCTGTCTCTCCACCTTTAACATGGAAGGTAAAGATTGAACCAACACCTTTTGGCAAATATTTCTCAGCCAAGGAATGGTATGGACTGTCAGCTAGTTTTGGATAGTTAACTTTTTCTACCTTAGGATGGTTGACAAGGAAATCAACAATTTTCTCTGCATTTTGCACATGACGTTCAACACGAAGAGAGAGAGTTTCGAGACCTTGGAGCAAGAGGAAGGCATTAAATGGCGACAAGGCCGCACCTGTATCACGAAGCAATTGAACACGAACAGCGATAATAAAGGCTGCAGCACCCACGTCACGAGTATAGCTCAAGTTATGGTAGCTTGGGTCTTCCTCAACAAATTGAGGGAACTTCCCTGAAGCTGCCCAGTCAAAACGACCGCTATCGACAATCACTCCTCCAATAGTCGTACCATGTCCACCGATAAACTTAGTTGCTGAGTGAATGGAAATATCTACACCGTGAGAGAAGACGTTAATCAAATATGGTGTGGCAAAGGTGTTGTCCGAAACAAGTGGAATCTGGTGTTTATGCGCAATCTCAGCTAATTTTTCCAAGTCGGGAATGTTAATCAAGGGATTCCCTAAGGTTTCAATCAAGACAAGTTTGGTATTGTCACCGATAGCTGCTTCAACTTCCTCCAAATTATCCACATCTACAAAGGTAGTTGTGATTCCATAACGAGGAAGGGTTTCTTTCAAGAGATTGAAAGTACCACCGTAAATAGTTGACGCTGCCACCACATGGTCACCAGCGTGAGCAAGCGCCAAAATAGTGTAGGTTACAGCAGCCATACCTGATGCTGTCGCTAGTGCTCCAACACCACCTTCAAGAGCCGCGATTCTTTCTTCAAATGCTGCTGTTGTAGGATTTGTAATACGAGTATAGATATTGCCTGGTTTTCTCAAAGCAAACAGATCTGCACCTTCCTGCGTGTCATCAAAAACGAAGGATGTTGTTTGATAAATCGGTACTGCACGAGACTTGGTCGCTGGATCAACGACTTGCCCAGCATGTAATTGTAGGGTTTCAAATTTAAAATCACGAGTCATATGACGACCTCCAAATAGCTTCATTAGGGATATTGTATCATCTTGGGCTAGTCTTTTCCAATACCGTTTTTCTATATTTTGATATAAGGAACAACTATGACTAGTCTTACACATCAAACAAAAAAGCACGATTAACTCGTGCTCATTTGTTAATCTACATAAGTATCTTCATTTTTATTGAGAAAGGCGTATGGCAAGCCCATCAAGAGACCACCTCCGATAAAGTTTCCGACAAAGGTTACACCCCAGTGACGAAGAATATTTGGTATGTCAAAGTTAGCAATTGAATCAGCTGCAACACTAAACTTAACAATCGCAAAAGAAGCAAAGTTCGCAGCAATGTGTTCGTTTGTTAAGAATACAAACATGTAAATCGCTGATAGGACCAGCCAAAGTTTGGCGCCACCGTCTTTCACCAAAACAAATGAAAGAATGGCAATGTTTACAAAGATATTGGCTAAAATACCTTCAAGCAAGACTAGCTCATTGGAACGACCTAACTTCATCTCTACAACTCCTGAAATGAAGCTATCATGTGTTAGATTTGCATAGGCTGCCGAGTGAGCAAAGCCCCAACCTGCTATCAAAGCTCCGATAAGGTTGAACAAGGTACAGTATAGTAAAATCTCAGCTGTTTTTCTCCAAGAGATTTTCTTCAAGAAACTACCAGCTGTCAAGAACATCATATTTGAAGTTACTAGCTCAGCATTCAAGAAAACAATGTAGGCCAATCCCCAAGCAAAAACAAATGGGAAGAGAAAACGTCCACTACCTGGAGCGATCTTATTAATCAAGTCAGCCCCAACTGCACCTGCAGCCGTACTAAATGTTAAAAAGGCACCTGCAAACATGGAACGAATCGCATACTTAAACTTACTTTGTCTATAAAGACTTTCTTTCTTCTTGCAAGCAAATTCAATCTTTGAGATAAATTCTGAAGAGACCATAAAAAACTCCTAAACTTTTATTTGTGATAATTATAACATATTTTTTGTTTTCCAGAAAGCGTTTTCTGCAAGAATCTAAAAATTTTGTTTCAACTATTTCACATATAATACTCCTCATCCTTTCGTTTATAGCTTTTCCAACTTCTACTTTTCTTTACATAAAAACCAGTGAAACAAATAGTTTCACTGGTTTTTTCAAACTTAATATCGTTGTCTATACGGTTGATTAAAGGCCTTCAAAATATCCTCAGGAGTCTCTGAATAAGCTTTAACTTCTTTAAAATCACCTTTAACAATAATCCGCTCTGTCGCATTATAGTCCACACAGGTCACCAATGTGATTTCTTTGATACCATCACGATCTTCGATTTCATCTACTCGGTCCGGAGTAACGTGTTTAACTTCCGTAATCTCATAAGTATAAACCTTATCCTTATCGGTCAGGTAAATTTTCATACCCGCTTTAGCGTTAACTAAAGGTGAAAAGAGCATTTGACTGGCATTTTCAGCAGTAAAGATATGGTGACTCGCTAGAGAATAGTTGCCCTCTCCCATTTTTTGGTCTGGTTTCATGGTTCCTGCTCCGTAGAACAAGTTTACATTATCCAACCCTTTGAAAATTGGCAAGTTAATCTCCACTTCGGGAATAGCAATTCCTCCAATAACAGGAAGCTTCTGAGCGTCCCACTGAGCGGCTAGAACTGCTTCAGATGAAATAGATTTAACCGAATCAAAATCAAAATTTCCTTCTGTTTTGAGATTTTCATCTATATTTTCTTTAGTAACCTGATTGACTTGGTATTTATTGGTGTTCCACACCATAAAGAGATCTCGAATCTTTGAATTAAAAATCAAAGCTAAGGATAAAAGAATTAAGAAAACCGCTAAAATATTGAGAAATAGATTCCTACGCTTATTCTTCTTACTTTTCGTTTTTTTATGAGACATTATGCTTTACCTTCTGTTTCGTTTTCAGTCCCAACTTCTTCTTTTTCTACCGCATCAACCGTTGTAAAGGTCACAATCTTGGCATCCTGGTCTAGACGCATCACCTTAACTCCCATAGTTGAGCGTCCTGTTTGTGAAATATTGGCAACGTTTGTACGGATCATAACACCTGTATCCGTGATAATCATCAGGTCTTCATCTCCTTTAACAGTGAGGAGACCTGCAAGAGGGCCATTCTTCTCAGCAACATTGGCTGTCTTCATCCCTTTACCACCACGACCTTTTGTTGGATATTCAGTTGCAAGAGTACGTTTACCATAACCTTTTTCAGTGATGATAAGGACCTCGTCCTGGTCAGTGATGACACTAGCACCAACTACAGTGTCTCCATCACGGAGGTTAACACCTCGGACACCTGTCGCGATACGGCTCATACCACGAACGGCTGATTGATTAAAGCGAACGGCATAACCAAACTTAGTACCAATGATGATATCTGTATCTTCTTCTGTCAGCAAGACATTAATCAGTTCATCTTCATCCTTGAGATTCAAAGCTTTAAGTCCATTTTGACGGATATTAGCAAATTCTTTAACACTGGTTCGTTTCACGATACCGTGACGGGTTGTGAAGAAGAGATAGGCGTCATCACTACGTTCAGATTTAACATTAATGATGGTTTGTATGCTCTCCCCTTCATCCAGCTTCAAAAGATTGACAACCGGCAATCCCTTGGCCGTGCGACCGTATTCAGGAATTTCATAACCTTTTAGTCGGTATACACGACCTTTATTGGTAAAGAAGAGCAAATGATCATGGGTGCTGGTTGAAACCAACTCACGCACAAAGTCATCATCCTTAACTCCCGTACCTTGGACTCCACGACCACCACGTTTTTGAGCAGTGAATTCGCCTTGGTCCAAACGTTTGATATAGCCCTTGTTAGAAAGAGTGATTAAGACATCTGACTCCTCAATCAAGTCTTCATCTTCAAGAGTTAAGACTTCTCCAACCATCAACTCGGTACGACGTTTGTCACCAAATTTACGTTTTACTTCATCTAATTCATCTTTTATGATTTGCACTACGCGTTCTGGTTTAGCAAGAATATCGGTCAAATCTGCAATCAAGGCAATCAATTCATCATATTCAGACTGAATCTTATCGCGTTCCAATCCTGTCAAACGACGAAGACGCATATCAAGGATAGCCTGACTTTGACGTTCAGAAAGCTTAAACTTGCTCATCAACTCAGCTTGTGCTTCCGCATCCGTTTCACTAGCACGGATGATACGGATCACTTCGTCGATATGGTCTAGCGCGATTAAAAGGCCTTCTAAGATGTGCGCACGCGCTTCTGCCTTTTCCTTGTCAAAACGGGTACGACGAACAACTACCTCTTTTTGGTGTTCAATATAAGCATCCAAAATTTGGCGAAGAGATAAGATTTTTGGTACGCCATTTTGAATCGCCAACATGTTGAAACCAAAGTTGGTTTGCATCTGCGTCATCTTGAAGAGGTTATTGAGGATGACATTTGCAGAAGCATCACGCTTCACTTCGATAATGAAGCGAACCCCTTCACGGTTGGACTCATCACGTACAGCTGTAATGCCCTCAATTCGTTTTTCCTGAACCAAGCGAACAATATGCTCATGTACCTTGGTTTTATTGACCATATAAGGGAATTCCGTTACAACGATGCGCTCACGACCCGTCTTAGTGGTTTCAATCTCTGTACGAGAACGAAGGACAATGGAACCCTTACCAGTCTCATAAGCCTTATGAATCCCTGATTTCCCCATGACAAGGGCACCAGTTGGAAAATCTGGACCAGGTAAAACTTCCATCAAATCCCTAGTGGTTACTTCAGGATTGTCCATGACTAACTTCACCGCATCAATGGTTTCACCTAGGTTGTGGGGTGGGATATTAGTTGCCATCCCAACAGCGATACCCGTTGCCCCATTGACCAAAAGGTTTGGAAAACGAGCTGGCAAAACCAAGGGTTCACGTTCGTTAGCATCGTAGTTGTCTACGAAATCAACTGTGTTTTTATTGATGTCACGAAGCATTTCAAGAGCAATCTTGCTCATACGAGCCTCAGTGTAACGCTGTGCGGCGGCACCATCCCCGTCCATGGAACCAAAGTTTCCATGTCCATCGACAAGCATGTAACGGTAGCTCCACCACTGAGCCATACGAACCATGGCTTCATAAATAGATGAATCCCCGTGTGGGTGGTATTTACCCATAACATCCCCTGTAATACGGGCTGATTTTTTATGAGGTTTGTCTGGTGTAACACCTAGTTCATTCATTCCGTAAAGAATACGGCGGTGAACAGGTTTTAAACCATCTCGAACATCAGGAAGAGCCCGCGCAACGATAACACTCATAGCGTAATCGATAAAGCTGGTCTTCATCTCCTTTGTCAGATTGACATTCACTAAATTTCTATCCTGCATTAATAAATGCCTCATTTCACTATTAGTAATTAGATATATTATACCATAATTTGTCCTTCATTTCAGTCTTTGAAAACCACTAAAACGTTTACATCGATAACCGAATAGAATATTCGTGACAAAGCTTTTTAAAAGTGATAGAATGAAAGTGTCTGGGGATTCCCCTAAAAAAAATGAAGGAGATGTTTAGATAATGACTTCAACTAAACAACACAAAAAAGTGATCCTTGTTGGTGACGGTGCCGTAGGTTCATCTTACGCTTTTGCACTTGTTAACCAAGGAATTGCACAAGAGCTTGGAATTATCGAAATTCCACAATTACACGAAAAAGCTGTTGGTGATGCGCTTGACCTTAGCCACGCCCTTGCCTTCACTTCACCTAAAAAAATCTACGCTGCTCAATACTCTGACTGTGCAGACGCTGATCTTGTTGTTATCACTGCAGGTGCTCCTCAAAAACCAGGTGAAACTCGTCTTGACCTTGTAGGTAAAAACTTGGCTATCAACAAATCAATTGTAACACAAGTCGTTGAATCAGGTTTTGATGGTATCTTCCTTGTTGCGGCTAACCCAGTTGATGTTTTGACTTACTCAACTTGGAAATTCTCTGGATTCCCTAAAGAACGTGTTATCGGTTCAGGTACTTCACTTGACTCAGCACGTTTCCGTCAAGCACTTGCTGAAAAATTGGATGTTGATGCTCGTTCAGTTCACGCCTACATCATGGGTGAACACGGAGATTCTGAATTTGCGGTTTGGTCACATGCCAACATCGCTGGTGTAAACCTTGAAGAATTCCTTAAAGATACTCAAAACGTTCAAGAAGCTGAATTGATTGAATTATTCGAAGGTGTTCGTGACGCTGCCTACACAATCATCAACAAAAAAGGAGCTACCTACTACGGTATCGCAGTAGCACTTGCTCGTATCACAAAAGCAATCCTTGATGACGAAAATGCAGTACTTCCACTTTCAGTCTTCCAAGAAGGTCAATACGGTGTTAAAAACGTCTTTATCGGTCAACCAGCTGTTGTTGGTGCACACGGTATCGTTCGTCCAGTAAACATCCCATTGAACGACGCTGAAACTCAAAAAATGCAAGCATCTGCTAAAGAATTGCAAGCTATCATTGATGAAGCATGGAAAAACCCTGAATTCCAAGCAGCTTCTAAAAACTAATTAAAAGAAGGTTCTCAAACATGGGAACCTTTTTTCTTTTACTGTAAAGGCTTAAACCCTATTTTTCAAAAGACTACTTATCTCAGAAGTTATATATCATATCAAATACTCGATTGAAAAAACACCTAAATTTATATATAACTAAAGAAATGAAATCAACAGTGGTAGATATCATGAAAAAGTATTCGTCTTTGCCCCAAAATGCCCCAAAGCAACAAAAAAAGCCTATTGACCAAGCTAGAAAGCTTGATACAATAGGCTTTTTCTAAATTCATTATTTAACAGCGTCTTTAAGAGCTTTACCAGCTTTGAATGCTGGTACTTTAGAAGCTGCGATTTCGATTTCTTTACCAGTTTGTGGGTTGCGACCTTTACGTGCAGCGCGTTCACGAACTTCAAAGTTACCAAAACCAATTAATTGAACTTTTTCACCAGCTGCAAGGTATTCAGTTACTGCTGCAAATACAGCGTCAACTGCTGCTGCTGAATCTTTCTTAG
The DNA here is from genome assembly GCF_026782235.1 of Streptococcus oralis. Taxonomy (GTDB): domain Bacteria; phylum Bacillota; class Bacilli; order Lactobacillales; family Streptococcaceae; genus Streptococcus; species Streptococcus oralis_CC. The sequence continues at coordinate 510,171 of NZ_JAKUWE010000003.1, forward strand.
TCAAGTCTGTAGCTTCTGCCACTTTAGCGATCAAATCTTGTTTGTTTGCCATGTTAACAAATCCTCCAAATAATTTCTGATTAACAAATATAATCATATCCTAAAATTGCCCATAGGTCAAGTCAAAAGCGCCATTTCAAACATTTTTCTCTATTTTTTTAGGAATTATAGCGGATTAGAATTGCCCAAGCATTCTCTCCAGTATGAGTTTGAATAATAGAGCCAGTTTCCAGTACAGAGATTGGTTTCTCAACATAGGATTGCAATAAACTCTTCATCTCATTCGCCCATTCATTCGTTCCAGCATAGGAAATTCCAATTTCTGCAACTGATTTTTGGGAAAGAGTATTGGTTAATTCCTCAAGCCATTTTTTGAAAGTTTTCGCACCACGTCCTTTGACGATTGGTTGGAGTTCGTGGTTTTTCATCTGCATCACTACACGAATATTTAATAGTGAGCTTAATAGTCCCGTCACACGTCCAATACGCCCTCCTTTCACTAGGTTTTCTAGAGTCGAAACACCGATATAAAGCTCTGTGTGATTCTTCACTTCTTCTATATGTGCTAGAATAGTTTCTAAATCTTTACCCTCTTTAGCAAGTTTTGCAGCTTCAACAACTTGAAACTTCATAGCCTGATCTGTAAAGGAACTATCAATGACCGTTACATCAGCAGTTGAGAGACTTGCCCCTTGGCGAGCAGCTTCCACAGTTCCAGACAAGGCATGGGACATGTGAATGGCGATAATTTGACTGCCGTCTTTACCTAGTTCTTCAAAGACCTCAGCAAACACTCCTACAGGGGGCTGGCTTGTTTTAGGCAGATTCTTACTTTGTTGCATAAGATGAAGGAATTCTCCCTCTTTCAAATCTGCATCCGAATAAAGCACACTATCAATCATAACTGATAGAGGAACAACAGTGATATTTAATTCTTTAACTACTTCTGGTTCGATAGTAACAGAAGAGTCCGTTACAATTTTTACTTGTGTCATAATTCAATCTTTCTATTCTTCTCGATAGGATTGGGATTTTCTCCTTTATTATATCAAAAAAATAAGAAAAAATCATAAGTGATCCGATGAAAAAAACTGAATTTTTGGTATAATCTATCTATAGAAAAGTGAGGAACAGCCATGATTCGAAAACTTCAACCGATTATTACCATTATTTTGGGAGCTGCTATCTATGCCTTCGGTCTTACCTACTTTGTTGTTCCTTATCATTTATTTGAGGGAGGAGCGACAGGTATTACCTTGATTACCTACTATCTTTTTAAGATTCCTGTCTCATTGATGAACCTCTTGATTAATATCCCTTTATTTATCCTGGCTTGGAAAATATTTGGACCTAAGACCCTCTACTCCAGCCTTCTAGGATCTATTTCACTTTCCGTTTGGCTAGCAATTTTTGAACGCATTCCTTTGCACATCGACTTGCAAGGTGATCTCATCATTGTCGCTTTAGTCTCAGGAGTCTTACTAGGGGTTGGTTTAGGAATTATCTTTAATGCTGGTGGAACCACTGGTGGTTCTGATATCGTTGCCCGTATCCTTAACAAATACACCAATCTTTCGATTGGGAAATTGCTTTTTGGAATTGACTTTTTCATTTTAATGTTAATTCTGCTTATTTTCCAAGATCTCCGTCTTGTGACCTATACTCTCTTGTTTGACTTCATCATCGCTCGCGTTATTGACCTGATTGGTGAAGGAGGTTACGCTGGCAAAGGATTTATCATCATTACTCAATATCCTGACCAACTGGCTGATAAGATTAATGAGGAGCTTGGCCGTGGTGTGACCTTTATATCTGGTCAAGGTTATTACAGTAAGAAAGATTTAAAAATTATTTACTGTATCGTCGGTCGGAACGAGATCGTCAAAATGAAGGACATGATTCACCAAGTCGATCCTCAGGCCTTTATCACCATCACAGAAGCCCATGAAATTCTGGGTGAAGGCTTTACTTATGTGAAAGATTAAAAAGCTGGGATTTCCCAGCTTTTATTTTTCTTCTGTGAGGGTTGAATGATGATAACCATAAGTAAAGTAGATGACTAGACCAACTACAAGAGCAATACCAAAGGCAATCCAGGTATCTAGACTATATTGAAGCATAAAGGAAACACAGATAAGGATGGAAAGGATTGGCAAAAGTGGCACCAAAGGAGTTTTAAACTCTCCTTTTTGGGGCATACCCTTATCTTTTCTGAGTTTTACTATTCCGTAGGCTAGTAAAATGAGATAAGCTAGCGTACAGATATTTAGGAAGGCTGCAATACTGGCTAGAGGAAACACTCCGGCAGCAAGGGCTGAAACAACTCCTGTTAAGAGGGTCGCATTTTTAGGAACGCGACTGGTCTTGCTTAGTTGTTTGAAACTTTGAGGTAAAAGTCCATCACGTGCTAAGCTATATATCATTCGAGACAAAGCATAAGTCATGGAAATACATACCGTTATCAGGGTGAGAATGGCTACGAGCGAAACATAGTTGGCTGCCCAACCGATACCAATACTCCGTAATGAAAATGCTACTGCATCGTCCACATTGAGCTTACTGTAGTGAACAATCCCTGTCAATACTAAGGTTACCAAGGCATAGAGAATGGTGACGATTGTCAGAGAAAGTACAATTCCACGAGGAATATTTTTTTGCGGGCTTTGGATTTCATCAACTGCCATGGAAATAGACTCAAATCCGAGAAATCCAAAGAACATCAAAGATGCACCTGCCATAATCCCAGTGCTTCCTCCATAAATCTGGCCAAAGCCAAAAGGAGCAAAATTCGACCAATTTTCAGGTTTGATGTACCAAATACCAACTAGGATAAATAAGGCTAGAGCAGAGAATTTCAAGATTACTAGAAGCGAATTAAAGCGTAAGGCTGCCTTGGAATTTAATAAAACCAATCCTGTTACCAAGGTCAGCACCAAAATAGGTAGAAGGTCGATATAGGTCCCTTGTTCAGGGTTGAAGGTGTCATTTAAGGCTTGGGGCATGGAGATACCATAATCACTGAGTAAGCCCTTAAAGTAAGCTGCCCAGCCAGACGCCACACCTGAAACAGCTGTCATGAATTCCATGATGGTCAACCAGCCAGCAATCCAGGCTGGCAATTCTCCTAAAATCGCATAGAGATAACTATAAGCACCTCCAGTTGCAGGTACACGAGAGGCAAATTCTGCAAAAAAGAGAGCTGATAAAGAAACACATAAGGCAGAAATCACAATGGAAATCACTAGTGAGGGACCAGCTAGAGTAGCCGCTGCTGTTCCTGTAATGGTGAAAATCCCCGTCCCTACCATGGCACCGATTCCCAATAGAATCAAATCCCACAATTTCAAATGGCGACGCATCTCTGTCTGTCTCAGACTAACATCTTTGGTTCTAAAAATATTCATACTCCATCTCCACTAAATGTAATTGTTTTATTTTACCATATAAAAGCATTTTTGTGAATATTTATTAGGTTCTTTTTTGAAAAAATCTGAACAGGAACTCTTCCTGTTCAGATTTTGCATATTCTTATCCGACTGAACCTTCCATTTCATAGCTAATCAAGCGGTTCAGCTCAACCGCGTATTCCATTGGAAGTTCTTTTGTGAAGGGCTCTACAAATCCCATGACAATCATCTCGGTTGCCTCAGATTCCGACAAGCCACGGCTCATGAGGTAATAGAGTTGTTCCTCTGAAATCTTAGATACCTTAGCTTCGTGTTCCAAAGCAACTTGCGAGTTGTGAATTTCATTAAATGGAATGGTATCTGACGCTGATAAGTCATCCATGATAATGGTGTCACACTCGATGTGAGAAACAGATTTCTTGGAGCTTTTGTTAAAGGTTACTTGTCCACGGTAGTCCACCTTTCCTCCACCTTTAGCGATGGATTTAGACACGATAGACGAGCTTGTATGTGGAGCGTTGTGAATCATCTTGGCACCCGTATCTTGGTGTTGCCCTGCATTGGCAAAGGCAATAGAAAGCATGGTTCCACGCGCACCTTCTCCATCTAGGTAAACAGATGGGTATTTCATGGTTGTTTTGGCACCCAAGTTACCATCAATCCACTCAACAGTCGCATCTTTCAAGGCTTTGGCACGTTTTGTTACCAAGTTATAGACGTTATCAGACCAGTTTTGGATGGTTGTATAACGCATGTAAGCTCCATCCAAGGCAAAGATTTCTACAATGGCAGCGTGCAAGCTGTTGCTTGAATATGTTGGTGCTGTACATCCTTCTACGTAGTGGACGCTTGCTCCCTCGTCAACGATAATCAGGGTACGTTCAAACTGACCAGTATTTTCGTTGTTGATACGGAAGTAAGTTTGAAGCGGAATATCTACCTTGACCCCTTTTGGTACGTAGATAAAGGTTCCACCAGACCACACTGCCGAGTTGAGGGCTGCCAACTTATTATCAGTCGGCGGTACCAACTTCGCAAAATATTGTTTGAACAAGTCTGGGTATTCCTTGAGGGCAGAATCTGTATCTGTAAAGATGATACCTAACTTCTCAAATTCTTCCTTCATGTTATGGTAAACTACTTCTGACTCATACTGGGCAGAAGCTCCAGCTAGATAGGCACGCTCAGCTTCAGGAATCCCGATACGTTCAAAGGTTTCTTTGATTTTTTCAGGAACGTCATCCCAAGAACGGGCTGGTTTGTCAGATGGTTTTTGGTAGTAGATTAAGTCATCAAAGTCAATCTCTGACAAGTCTGCTCCCCAGGTTTGCATAGGCATTTTTTTGAAGGTTTCATAAGACTTCAAACGGAATTCTAACATCCACTCAGGTTCTCCCTTGGCAGCAGATAATTCACGGATAACACCTTCGTTGAGTCCTTTTCCTGTCGATAGGACAGGCTCTACATCATCATGGAAACCAAATTTATATTCACCAAGGTCAATTGGTTTTGGTTCTACTCTTTCTTCAGCCATAATATCCTTTCTTTCATTCTTCATTTCTACTGATTCATAAGACAAAAGAAACTTGTCTTACTGTTTTTCTTGATCTTCAATTGTTTTCTTAAGTGCATTCCAAGCTAGAGTTGCACACTTTATCCGTTGAGGGAATTTTGCAACACCTGACAAGAGAGCTGCATCACCTAGTTGGTCTTGGCGGTCATCTTTTTGACCTTGAACCATTTCAGAAAAGATAGTCGCAAGCCCTAGGATTTCTTGCTTGGTCTTGCCCAAAACTGCATCTGTCATCATACTAGCAGAGGCAGTTGAAATGGTGCATCCTGAATTTAGAAAAGCAATATCTTCCAAACGGTCCTCTGCGTCAAACTTAACAGATAGATTAATAACATCCCCACAGGTTGGATTGTTGAGGCTGATTTGCTCAGCATCTTCCAGCTTCCCTTGGTGATGGGGATTTTTCGAATGGTCTGCCACCACTGCCATATAAAGGCTATCTAGTTTAGAAAGTGCCATTGAAAAACTCCTTTGTCTTTTGTAGGGCATCTACTAGCTTGTCGCAATCTGCATTAGTATTGTAGATATAGAAACTTGCACGAGCTGTTGCAGGTACATCCAAATACTGGAGCAAAGGTTGCGCGCAATGATGACCTGCACGAACTGCTACCCCTTCATAATCCAGTGCTGTAGCTAGGTCATGGGGATGAAGATCCCCTAAGTTAAAGGCAATGACACCTGACCGTTGAGACAAGTCCTGCGAACCGTAAATGGTCAAACCTTCAATGGCCTGCAGTTTTGGAAATACGTATGAGATTAATTCCTGCTCATGAGCTTTAATGGCATCCATACCAAGATTTTCAAGATAATCAACTGCTGCAGCAAGTCCGATAGCACCTGCCATATTGGGCGTTCCAGCCTCAAATTTCCAAGGTAATTCCTTCCAGCTAGCAGTTTGCTCGTAGACGAAATCAATCATCTCGCCACCAAATTCTACTGGTGACATTTGTTCAAGATACTTCTCTTTGCCGTAAAGGACACCGATACCAGTCGGACCAGCCATCTTGTGACCTGAAAAAGCAAAGAAGTCCACATCCAAGTCCTGGACATCAATCTTCATATGAGGCGTAGACTGAGCACCATCCACCACCATAATAGCTCCAACTTGGTGAGCCATTTGCGTGATTTCCTTGATCGGATTGACCACACCAAGGACATTTGAGGCGTGAGCTAGCGAGACAAACTTAACCTTATCAGTCAACTTAGCCTGCAAATCTTCCATATCCAGAGCTCCGTCCTTGAGATAAACATAGACAAGCTCTGCTCCAGTCTTACGACAAGCTTCCTGCCATGGAATGATATTGGAATGGTGTTCCATGATAGAAATCAAGACTTGGTCTCCCTCAGTCAAAACTTCCTCAGCAAAGCGTGCTACCCAGTTAAGACTGGTCGTCGTTCCTCTAGTAAAGAGTATTTCCTTTGTAGAGTCTGCATTGATAAACTTACGAATGGTTTCACGAGTGGCTTCATAGGAAGCTGTCGCACGCTCAGCCAAGGTATGAACACCACGATGAACATTGGCATTGTCCTGCTCATAGTAGCGGTTGATTGTTTCCAGAACTGCTAGTGGTTTTTGTGTCGTCGCAGCATTGTCCAGATAGACCAGAGGTTCATCGTTGACAATCTGGTCTAAAATTGGAAAATCCTTGCGAATCGCTTCTACATCTAACATAGGCTTCCCCTTAGCGTTTTGACAATTTTTCTTCGATAGTTGCAATCATTTCGTCTCGAACTTCTTTGACTGGAATCTCAACAATAACGGAACCAAGGAAACCACGAACAACCAAACGCTCTGCTGTTGCTTTGTCCAAGCCACGGCTCATAAGGTAGTACATATCTTCTGGATCCACCTGACCGATAGAGGCCGCGTGTCCTGCAGTAACGTCATTTTCGTCAATCAAAAGAATTGGGTTAGCATCTGAACGAGCCTGGTCTGAAAGCATGAGAACACGGCTTTCTTGTTGCGCATCCGCTCCCTTAGCGCCCTTGATGATGTGACCGATACCATTGAAGGTCAAAGTTGCTTTTTCAAGGATAACCCCATGTTGGAGGATATTTCCGACAGAATTGCATCCGTAGTTAGTCACTCGCGTATCAATCCCTTGTACCTGACGGCCACTTGAAAGAGCTACGGCTTTAAGGTCAGCATGGCTACCATTCCCAATCAAGTCGCTATCAAAGTCCGCAACAACATTTCCTTCGTTCATGACACCGATTGCCCAGTCAATGCTTGCATCGTTGCCTAGTTTACCACGACGGCTAATATAGGCCGTGACATTTTCACCCAGACGATCAATAGCGGCAAACTTCACTTGCGCACCAGAATGTGCAATCACTTCTACTGTGATATTTGCAGTTGCCTTAGCACTACCTTCACCACGTGACTCTAAACGTTCTAGGTAACTAATCTTAGAGTTTTTACCAGCAATGATAAGGATATGCTTGTTAAATGGCACATCGCTATCGCTATCTTGGTAGAAAATCCCTTCGATTGGCTCTTTAATCTCAACATTATCAGGAATGTAGAGAACAGCACCACTATTGAAATACGCTGTATGGTAGGCTGCCAACTTGTCATCGTCATACTTAACAGATGACATGAAGAATTCCTCGATAAGTTCGGGAATTTCTTCTAAAGCTGAGTGAAAGTCTGTAAAGACAACACCTTGTTCAGCCAACTCAACTGGAGTTTGTTCAAAAACAGTTTGCGTTCCTACTTGCACCAACTTCAAGTGATTATCTAAGGCTGTGAAATCTGGAACATTTGCTGATGGCTCACTTTCTGTAATCGTTCCATCACCTAGATTCCAACGATGGAATTTGACACGCTCAATAACTGGTAATTCTAAACTTTCAATCTTATCAAAAGCTTTTTGACGGAGGTCAGCCAACCAGCTTGGTTCAGCGTGCATTTCTGAAAAAAGTTTAATAGTTTCTTTAGTCATTTACTTCTCCTAAAAGATACGAGGGAATTACAATTCTTCCTTGTAGTCGTAGCCAAGTTCTTCAGCTAGTTTTGCGTATCCTTCACGCTCCAAACGCGCAGCCAATTCTGGACCACCAGAAAGGACAACACGCCCTTCCATCATCACGTGTACCACATCTGGCGTGATATAATTCAAGAGACGTTGGTAGTGAGTAATGATCATAGCACCAAAGCCTTCGCCACGCATAGCATTGACACCTTTAGACACAACTTTAAGAGCATCGATATCAAGACCTGAGTCAATCTCATCCAAAAGGGCAAAAGTTGGTTCCAACATCAAGAGTTGAAGAATTTCATTACGTTTTTTCTCTCCACCAGAGAAACCTTCGTTGAGGTAGCGCTCTGCCATTTCTTCTTTCATGTTGAGCAATTCCATTTTCTCATCTAGTTTAGTGATGAACTCTCGAATTGAAATCTTTTCATCGTCTTCTTTACCAGCATTCATAGCTGCACGAAGAAACTCAGCGTTAGTAATTCCAGGAATTTCTGATGGGTATTGCATAGCAAGGAAAAGTCCCATACGCGCGCGTTCGTCCACTTCCAACTCAAGGATGTTTACGCCATCAAACAAGACCTCCCCTTTGGTAACTTCATAGTTTGGATTTCCCATGATAGCGGCAGAAAGAGTTGATTTACCAGTACCATTTGGTCCCATGATAGCGGCGATTTCTCCTGTTTTCAGAGTCAGGTTGACTCCTTTCAAAATTTCTTTTCCTTCAATCTCAACGTGAAGATCTTTGATCTCTAATACTGACATGATAGTTCCTTTCTTTTTCTGGCCTACTTCCTTTATCCTTAGCGAAATCACTTACATTTCTCAAAAAACACAAGAAAAGGTCCATAAATATACTCTACTAGTATAACAAAAAAAAGCCTAAAAGGCTTTGATTTTGTCTAGAAGCTAGGAGCTAGTCCTTGCGATTTAGGTGCTGATCAATGGTGTCTACAATTTTTCCCATCACGTAACTTAACCTAAAATTTCGAAAGAGTAGAATGGCCCAAAAGGCTGCCATGAAATAACGCCCGGTCATCCAGGCTTCATTGAAAAAATAAGTCTCAGCAGCCGTAAATAACGCTATCATAATAAATTGTTGTCTATTCATAAACTTATTGTATCATGAAATCTTTCTTTAGTCTTCCTCTACCTTAACTTTATCAGCCAAAAATTCAAATCCTTCTGGAATCAGACTGTCTTCTGCTTCTTTTTCAACTTGAGAAGATTTAGCTTTAGCTGAAAAGGCCGCTCGAACCTCTTTCCATTCCTCTAAGGAAATCGCCAAGATTTCAGGTGAAAAACCTGCTGCCTGACTGAGGATGTTGCCAAACATGGTATTGAGATTGTCCCGTTTCATGGTTTGCCCTGCATTGAAATTAGACTCAAAGGCTAAAATAGCATGGTGTTCGTTTGCCGCAACTGGTTGAGAACCAACGAGCAGAGCCTTATCCGGACCAGCTAAGCTTTCAATCACTTCTCCCCATGCATTTTGGAGGCGAATCAAGTTTTGCCGTGCCAAATCAGGATTTTCGACAGCTTCTTGCAGGATAGTCTGAACTTTGTTGCGATCCACTCGATAGACTGTCTTGGAAGTGGCTGGACGGCTAGGGACTGGCGCCACTTGTTTAGGAGCTGTTTCAACATTGGCAAGTTCTTGTTTGAGACGAGCGACTTCCTGTCTCAGTGCAGCTATTTCACCTTCGACAGCTTCTGAAAGCACTGGTTCAGGCTTAATCTCAGCTAAACGAATGGTCATCATCTCAGCATAAATCTTAGGTTGCAGGCTTGCTTTCATATCTGCCAAGTTCACAGTCGCTATTCGAATCATTTCAAAGAGGCTTCCCTGAGATAAAGCTAGATTGTCCATAAAAACTGGACTATGATGAGTATTTTCGCCACCCGTCTGGACGACCAGTAAATCACGCAAATACTGCAAGAGATCCGTCACAAAACGAGTCATGCTCTTGCCATTCTCAAATAAAAGATTCAGAGAATCAAGTGCTTTTGGAACATCCTGCTGAGACAAGGCAGCTACATAGTCATCTAGTGCTGATAAACTAATGGTGCCTGTAATCTCCTCAGAGATAGCAGTCGTGAGCTCGTTTCCCTGTGTTAAACTCAAAGCTTGATCCAGAATGGACAAGGCATCCCGCATTCCACCTTCAGCTCGTCTGGCAATGATTTCCACAGCCTCCGGTTCAGAACTGATATTTTCTTTTTCTAGAATATGATAAATATGCTCCTTGATATCTTGAGTTTTAATCGATTTGAACTCAAAACGTTGAACACGCGATAAAATGGTTGCAGGAATCTTATGCAATTCAGTGGTCGCCAAGATAAAGACAACATTCTGAGTTGGCTCCTCAAGAGTCTTCAAAAGCGCATTGAAGGCTCCCGTAGACAGCATATGGACCTCGTCAATAATATAGACCTTGTAACGTGCTAAGCTAGGTGCATAGGTAGATTTGTCACGAATTTCACGGATTTCATCGACTCCGTTATTCGAAGCTGCATCCATTTCGATAACATCTTCTAGGCTACCTTCTGTCACAGCCTGACAGATATAGCAGTTATTACACGGTTCTCCGTCCACTTGGTTCGGACAGTTCATAGCCTTGGCAAAAATCTTGGCTACACTGGTTTTCCCAGTTCCACGAGGACCTGAGAAAAGATAAGCATGACTAATCTTTTCCTGCTCAACCGCTTGTTTTAGGGTTTTAGCCACAATCTCTTGGCCTACCAGTTGTGAAAAAGTCTGGCTTCTATATTTTCGATAAAGTGCTTGATACATTAGGCTTTCTCCTCAAACATCGTAAAGTCCCATTCTGTCTTCTCAAGCAAAATAGCGACAAATTGTTCCAAGTAATCACGGTCAATGGCATTGTAATCATCAATAAGTGAAGAATCCAGGTCTAAGACACCCAGCAATCGACCATTCTTGAGCATGGGAACTACGATTTCACTCTTGGCCATACTATCACAAGAAATGTAGTTTGGATAGGTGCTCACATCGCCAACTAAAACAGTATCTTGAAACTCAGCAGCTTCTCCACACACGCCTTTCCCAAGCGGAATGCGAATACAAGAAACACCCCCCTGAAAAGGCCCTAAAACCAACTCGCTACCATCAAACAGATAAAAACCTGCAAATACAGTATTTGGAAAGCGAGATTTTAGGAGGGCACTAGCATTCGAAAGATTGGCAAGAACATTGCTCTCACCTTCAAGTAAATAAGAGAGTTCCTCATTTAACAATTGATATTGTGATTGTTTTTCTGAATCTAACATAGAACTATTATATCAAAAATGGGAAAGAGACAAAAGAAAAATCCCTTGTTTTAAACAAAGGATTTTGCGATTATCAATTTGATTAAAGTTCGATATCACCGAACAAGTCAGCCATTGAGAATCCTGTTTGTGTTTCTGGAAGTTCGAAATCACGTTTTTCTTGACGTTTTGGACGACGTGGACGAGCAGCACGTTTTTCTTCTTTTTGTCCTTCTTCTTGAGCTGGACGTTCTTCAAGAGCTTTGATAGAAAGTGATACACGTTCTGCGTCAGCGTTAACATCAAGGACTTTAACAGTAACTTCTTGACCAACAGTAAGAGCTTCTTTTGGATTTTCGATACGTTTGTGTGAAATTTGTGATACGTGAACAAGTCCATCGATACCTGGCAATACTTCAACAAATGCACCGAAGTCAGTCAAACGTTTAACTGTTCCTTCTACTACATCACCTTTAGCCAATTTTTGCTCAACGCCATCCCATGGTCCAGGTGTTGTTGCTTTAAGTGAAAGGGATACGCGTCCTTCTTCTTCATTAAGATCAAGGACTTTAACTTCGATTTCTTCACCAACAGTTACAACTGATTTAGGTGACACGTTACGTTCGTGTGACAATTCAGTCAAGTGAACCAATCCGTCAACACCACCGAGATCGATGAAAGCACCGAAGCTAGTGATACGAGCAACTTTACCAGTTACTACATCACCAACAGCTAATTTACTGAATACTTCAGCACGAGCTGCTGCAGTAGCTGCTTCAACAACTTCACGACGTGAAAGGATGAAGCGGTTTTCTTTAGGATCAACTTCTTTGATTTTAGCATCAAATTCTTGACCTACGAAACGTTCAGTGTTACGTACGAAACGAGTATCCAACATTGAAGCTGGGATGAATCCACGAACACCTTCAAATTCTACTGAAAGTCCACCTTTAACGGCACGAGTTCCTTTAACAGTAACAACTTCTTCTTCGCGTCCAACAAGTTTGTCCCATGCTTTGCGAGCTTCAAGGCGTTTTTTAGATACAAGGTATGTAACTGTATCAGTATCTTTACCAACTACTTGACGAAGTACAAGAACATCCAATACTTCTCCTACTTTCACAAAGTCATTGATATCTGCATCGCGATCGTTTGTCAATTCGCGAAGAGTCAAGACACCTTCAACACCAGTCCCAGAGATTGCAACGTTAGCTTGAGTCGCATCAACTGTCAATACTTCAGCACTAACAACATCACCAGGCTCAACTTGGCTAACGCTATTTAGCAAATCTTCAAATTCGTTCATCTAAAAAATCCTCCAACAATCAAGTCTTTCCAAACTTGACATACTTATAATTTTTTTCCTAAGCACCCGCAAGGACATGTTCATATCGTTCACGTCTATCAATTATAAAAATAAAATACCCTAAGATATTTTTCTTTTTATCTTGAATTTATTACCTAAGAACTGGGGTAGCTGGATTCGAACCAACGCATGAGGGAGTCAAAGTCCCTTGCCTTACCGCTTGGCTATACCCCATTGATAAATGGAGAGAGAGGGATTCGAACCCCCGAACCCGAAGGAGCGGATTTACAGTCCGCCGCGTTTAGCCTCTTCGCTATCTCTCCAATGTTTAACGAGAACTATTATATCATGAAATTTTCAATAAAACAAGTATTATTTTGTCAAATTATAGTTTTCAATCAAAATTTCCACAGCTTTTTCAAGTTTTTTATAAAAACTATCGACATTTCCATTCTTTATGATGGCAAATTGGTTATCTAATTCGGCAATTTCGCCAATGACCTTTTTCCCAATTGTCAAAGCGTATCCTTCATAACTGTCTTTTCCAACAGTCACTTTAGCATCTGTTAATTGAATTTCAATTTTCTTATCTTTTTTACTCATACTGTACCTCTTTTCACTTTTTCTATTGTACAAGAAAAAGCTCAAACTAGCAAGAAAAAACTCCATTTCAGCCATTACAACTGCTATGGAGTTTCTCTTTGCTTCGTGTCTTTTAATCCACTTTGACAATCCATCCCTCTGGTGCTTCTACATCACCAAATTGGATACCAGTCAATTCATCATAGAGTTTACGTGTAACAGGACCTACTTCTGTTTCACTATAGAAAACATGGAAATCATCGCCATGTTGGATACCTCCAATTGGCGAAATGACCGCTGCAGTGCCACAAGCTCCTGCCTCTACAAAACGATCCAAATTATCGATTGGGACATCACCTTCAATCGGTGTTAAGCCCAAGCGGTGTTCTGCCAAGTAAAGCAAAGAGTACTTGGTAATAGATGGCAAGATGGATGGGCTCAATGGCGTAACAAATTCATTGTCTGCCGTGATTCCAAAGAAGTTGGCTGATCCGACTTCCTCAATCTTTGTATGTGTAGATGGGTCTAGGTAGATAACATCTGAGAAATGGCGTGACTTGGCCAACTTTCCTGGCAAAAGGCTAGCAGCATAGTTTCCTCCAACCTTAGCCGCACCTGTACCATTTGGAGCGGCACGGTCGTACTCATCTTGAATCAAGAAGTTGGTTGGAACTAAACCACCTTTAAAGTAATTTCCAACTGGCATAGCAAAAATGGTGAAAATGTACTCTTCTGCTGGTTTTACCCCGATAATATCTCCAACACCAATCAAGAGAGGACGAAGATAAAGGGTTCCACCTGTTCCGTATGGCGGGACATATTCTTCATTAGCACGCACAACTGCTTTACAAGCTTCTACAAACATTTCTGTTGGAACTTGTGGCATCAAGAGACGGTCACAAGTACGTTGTAGGCGTTTAGCATTTTCATCAGGACGGAAAAGTTGAATACTACCATCCTTCGTACGATAGGCTTTCAAGCCTTCAAATGCCTGCTGTCCATAGTGGAGGCTTGGAGAAGATTCAGAAATATGGAGAGTCGAGTCCTCTGTTAATTCTCCTTGATCCCATTGACCATTTTTGTAGTGAGCGATATAACGGTAAGGTAATTTCATATAAGAAAATCCAAGGTTTTCCCAATCAATTGCAACTGTCATGTGTTTCTCCTTTATACTAATCAAACTATGTGTTCTATTCTACACTTTTCTAGTAAAATTTCAAGTATTATTTGTAATTTTCTGAAAATTTTTTCAACATAAAGAAATCAGCCCTCTGGACTGATTCTTTTTACGAACTTGCTTTATCCTCTTTAAAGACTTCTTTGAGGTAAGCATCGAAAACTTCCTCATCTGAAATGGTATCTGAAATAAAGCTTCCATTGCTAGTACGTTCTGATAAGTTGAAGTCTTGCAATCGACTTTCATAGATTGTGCCTTTGTTAGATTGGACAAGCAACGTTTGGTCGTTTTCTTCTACTTCTGTACTAAAGAGATCACCAACAAAGCCTTGCTCAGAAACTGCACCTGCTAAGAAGACACGATGCGGTTTGTTTTTCAACTCACGCAAGACTTGTAGGCCTCGTTTGGCACGGCTGGTTGCTGGAATTTCGTCAATGGAAACGCGTTTTAAACTTCCACGTTGGGTCAAGAGGTAGAAGGATGAGGTGTTACAGATAAAGGCAGCTTGAAGTGCATCATCTGCTTTCAGGTTCATAGCCTTGACCCCTGCGGCCTTGGCACCGACAACCGGAACCTCTTCGATATTGAAACGCAGTGCATAACCATTTTGGCTAATCAAGAGAACATCATCCAGTTTAATCGGAGCCACTGCTACAATCTGGTCTGTCTCGTCTTTGAGCTTAGCGTACTTGACAGATTTAGACTTGTAGGTCCGCCATGGAGAGAACTCTTTGCGTTCTACACGCTTGATTTGACCAAGACGAGTTGCAGCAAAGTAGGTTGTCGCATCTTCAAACTGGTCCACGACTTCCACATAAAGGATTTCTTCGTTAGTTTCAAAGTTTGTAATGGTCTGGCTCAGATGCTCTCCGATGTCCTTCCAGCGAATATCTGCTAACTCATGGATTGGTCTGTAGATGACATTTCCAAGAGTTGTGAACATCAAGAGGTGTTGCGTTGTCTTGGCAGATTGTACAAAGATCAGACGATCATCATCACGTTTGCCAATTTCTTCCAGAGTGGAAGCTGCAAAGGAACGAGGACTGGTACGTTTGATGTAACCTGCTTTTGTTACACTGACGTAAGTGTCTTCTTCAGCGATAAGACTAGCTGTGTCAATCTCGATTACTTTCGCAGTATCTTCTAAAGTACTCAAACGTGGTGTCGCAAATTTCTTCTTGACCTCACGAAGCTCTTTCTTCATGAGATTGTACATGGTGCGTTCATCACCAATGATAGCCGCAAGCATGGCAATCTTTTCACGAAGTTCTGCTTCTTCTTCTTGCAAGACAACCACGTCTGTATTGGTCAATCGATACAGTTGTAAAGTAACGATAGCCTCAGCCTGCTCTTCTGTAAACTCATAGCTAACCTTGAGGTTTTCCTTGGCATCAGCCTTATTCTCAGAAGCACGAATAAGGGCAATAACTTCGTCCAAAATCGAAATTACGCGAATCAAACCTTCGACGATATGGAGACGCTTCTCAGCCTTTTCCTTGTCAAAGCGGGAACGCGCCAAAATTACTTCACGGCGGTGGGCAATGTAGCTAGACAAGATTGGCACAATCCCCACCTGACGAGGCGTGAAATTGTCAATCGCCACCATGTTGAAGTTGTAATTGATTTGTAGATCGGTGTATTTGAAGAGATAGTTAAGAACGAGCTCGGTATTAGCGTCTTTCTTGAGCTCGATAGCGATACGAAGACCGTCACGGTCAGACTCATCACGAATCTCAGCAATACCTGCCACCTTGTTATTGACACGAACATCATCGATTTTCTTGACCAGATTGGCCTTATTGATTTCATAAGGAATCTCAGTGATAACGATTTGCTCCTTGCCACCTTTTAACTTTTCAATCTCAGTTTTAGAACGAACGACCACGCGCCCTTTTCCAGTTTCATAAGCCTTCTTGATTTCGTCACGCCCCTGGATGATAGCTCCTGTAGGGAAGTCTGGTCCAGGCAAGAATTCCATGAGTTTATCCACCTTGGCTGTTGGGTGGTCAATCATGTAAACCACCGCATCAATAACCTCAGCCAAATTATGCGGAGGAATATCGGTGGCATAACCAGCCGAAATCCCAGTCGAACCATTGACCAAGAGGTTTGGAAAGGCAGCTGGCAGGACAGTTGGTTCTTTCTCGGTATCGTCAAAGTTCCAAGCAAAGGGGACAGTCTTTTTCTCGATATCTTGAAGGAGATAGCCAGCAATCTCAGATAAACGAGCCTCAGTATAACGCATAGCCGCAGGCGGATCACCGTCCATAGAACCGTTATTACCGTGCATTTCAACGAGAATCACACGATTTTTCCAGTCCTGTGACATACGAACCATGGCATCATAGATAGAAGAATCCCCATGTGGGTGGAAATTCCCCATGATGTTACCGACAGACTTGGCAGACTTACGATAGCTCTTGTCAAAGGTGTTGCCATCCTTATTCATAGAATAAAGAATACGGCGCTGAACCGGCTTCAATCCATCCCGAATGTCTGGCAAAGCCCGGTCTTGAATGATGTACTTGGAGTAGCGACCAAAGCGCTCTCCCATGATGTCCTCAAGGGACATATTTTGGATATTACTCATATAGGATACAAAGCCCGTAAAATGCAAAGTGAAAATAGAAAATTCTTGAAGTAAGCAAGTTCACCAGAGAATTTATCTTTTTCACACAGCATTTAGGGCGTGTTCAACTCCTTTCAAAGAATGTAGAGTATGTGTAATGATAAAAGGATGTAGAAAGGATTAGTCCCGTGTTCAATTACGATAAGTAACCAAACGACCCTTTCTGTAGTTTAATCTTTTAAATTATATATTTTTTTAGTTAGTGATTTGAAAGTCTCTCCTCAGCATACTGAATCATCTGCTCCGCCACTTCCTTATCATAATCAAATCCCATCTTGTTAGCAAGGGATTGAGCTTCTTGGTGGAAATGTTTCATTGTAGTAAATAAAGATTGGGTGATTTTGTCTAAACTGGAGAAATCAAGCAGATTTAAGAATTCCTTCTCTTTCTCAGTAGGTAAATAGTTAAAGAGATATTTATAGTTCTTGCCAATATCGACAGTCCCCTTATCACTTGCTACCTGCCAAGCTAAGACTTTTAACAACTCTTTCTGACAAATACCATAGAGATGGTCAGTCGCATAAATGAGTTGCTCGCGATGAATCCCCTTAACCACATAGGCGGAAACCCACCAAAATTCATTGCAGGCTTTTTCGAAATCTATCTGACTAGCTGGACTTGTCCAGTAACGCTGAGGATTTGGAGAATAAGGCACAAATAAGCCCTTAGGGTCCTCTAGCACCGTGAAATCCGCTTCGCTTTCTACCCACTCCTTGATATGCACTTTAGGACATAGAGTCAAATCAATACGGTTACCATCTTCAAAGAGCATGAGATAGAGACGACGGTTGCCTAGGACATTATGTTGCTCAATGATACGTGTTCCAAACCGGTCCAACCAAGCAAGGTCACTCGTCAGATTATCTAAGTCGTCCACGACATAAACAACATCATAATCTTGAAACTCATCTTTTGGAGCTTTTGGATTTGTCCGTGAACCAGACATGGCAACAGCCTCGACTTGTAAAGTTTGGGCAGTTTGTAAAATCACATCGAGCATTTCTGTTCTCATGTATTGCTCCCTTTAGCTATTTATGATGATTTTTTCTTTTAAAAAATGACAAATCATTAGTCAGGATAAAGAGGATCTTTAGCAGAAACAACTTTATCAGATAAGTAGGAACTCAACCCAATAAAATTATATTCATTTTGCATTTTTTGTTGAAATTCCTTGAAAGATTTATATTTTTTCATTTCTTCCTCAATATTAAATGTTTTATTTTTGTTTAAATCATCTATATTCCATTTAACACCTGAAAGTACATAAAACCTTTGCTTATCTTCTTCGGACAATTCACTTCCTCTATTTAACAGTAATCTACTGAATTCCTTGTCTAGATAATTAAATGTGTGATCATAGATATTCTCATCTCCATTAATTACCATTTCATTTTCAGGAAAATGAGTTATATTCTTTGTGTATTCCTTTAAATCTTCATATCTATCATCACTAAGAATCTCTTTTCCCCAAGGGGTTGTTAAAAATTTAACATCTTGTAAATTCTGAGGACTATCTTTATAAGTGTACTGAATGTGAGAAAAAATGGCTAAGAACGGATATACTCGAAGTTCAAATGCTATATCATCTTCCAAAGGCTTTCCATAAATTTTTCTTCTAACATCTCTCTCTCCGTGTTTACCGTAAAAATTTTTTGATAATACTGACGTCTCAATTTCATCAATTGTTTTACCTGTGCTAGTTTGGCTTATAACATTTTCATACGAAGTAGGCAAAAGAATAAGTGTTGATACTCTACTTTTATCCTTTAAAATATAATATAATTTCGCAGGTATATACATAAAATAAGATGGTTGTGGTGGGTTAGATAATGGTTTTTGTGATTCATTATATAATGTATAGCTTGGATTATCCTGCCACAAATTTTGGACAATATTAAAATTTGTGGTATCTAAATATTTATTTCTTTCCAAAGTTTGAAGATTATTCTCTTGATTTTTTTTATTGTTATCAATAGTTTGGTAACCCATAAATCCTGTTAGTATCAATGAAACCAATGAGATAACAATTGATGTATTTTTATACCAAGGTTTACTCTGCTCTTCTTGTCTAACTAAAAATGGTTGTGGTAAATGAGATAGCTCAATTTTAGTGTTTTCTAAATAATAACTATTTTTTTTTAGATTATCTGTCTCTTTCTTTAGAACATTAATCTCTTTTTGACTATTCTTGTTTTTTTTAGACATTTTTCTCCCTAAAACACCATCTCCCCACTCTCTTCCAATGTAAACTTGACATTATCCTCAATCCATTTACGGCGTGGTTCGACCTTATCACCCATGAGGACGTTTACGCGGCGTTCAGCGCGTGCTAGATCTTCAATTGTAACACGGATAAGAGTGCGGGTTTCTGGATTCATGGTTGTTTCCCAGAGCTGGTCCGCGTTCATCTCACCAAGCCCCTTGTAGCGTTGGAGGGTTGCGCCTTTACCAAACTGCTTACGAAGTTCTTCTAGCTCTCCGTCCGTCCAAGCATAAGCTACTTCTTCTTTCTTGCCTTTGCCTTTGGACATCTTGTACAGAGGCGGAAGGGCGATATAGACATGTCCCGCCTCAACTAGCGGACGCATATAACGGTAGAAGAATGTTAAGAGAAGAGTCTGAATATGGGCACCATCTGTATCCGCATCGGTCATGATAATAATCTTGTCATAGTTGGCATCTTCAATAGAGAAGTCTGCTCCGACACCCGCTCCGATGGTATAAATCATGGTATTGATTTCTTCATTTTTGAGGATATCCGCCATCTTGGCCTTGGCTGTATTAATGACCTTACCTCGAAGGGGCAAGATGGCCTGGAACTTACGGTCACGACCTTGCTTGGCAGAACCACCGGCAGAATCTCCTTCGACTAGGTAGAGTTCATTCTTTGCAGGGTTTTTAGACTGGGCTGGAGTCAATTTACCAGAAAGCAAGCCCTTGTCTTTTTTATTTTTCTTACCATTTCGGCTCTCATCACGCGCTTTGCGAGCTGCCTCACGAGCATCACGCGCCTTGATAGCCTTGCGAATGAGATTGGAAGCCAATTCACCATTTTCCATAAGGAAGAAGGTCAACTTATCAGCCACAATCCCATCGACAACTGGACGAGCTAGTGGACTCCCAAGTTTATCCTTGGTCTGACCCTCAAACTGGAGGTGTTCTTCAGGAACCAGAATAGAAAGAACGGCTGCTAGTCCCTCACGATAATCTGAACCCTCAAGGTTCTTATCCTTTTCCTTGAGAAGTCCCGTCTTACGAGCGTAGTCATTCATGACTTTGGTAATGGCTGACTTGAGTCCTGTCTCGTGCGTTCCACCATCTTTCGTACGAACGTTATTGACAAAGGATAGAATGTTATCTGAAAATCCATCATTGTACTGGAGGGCAACTTCCACTTGGAAACCATTGTCTTCGCCTTCAAAGTATAGGACTGGCGTCAAGGTTTCCTTGTCTTCATTGAGGTAAGAAACAAAGTCTTGTACCCCGTTCTCATAATGGAATTCGATCGCTTCATCTGTTCGCTTATCTGTCAAAGACAAGGTAACATTTTTTAAGAGAAAGGCTGACTCATTGAGACGTTCTGAAATGGTATTGTACTTGAAGTCAGTCGTAGAAAAAATCGTCGCGTCAGGCATGAAAGTGACTTTGGTACCTGTCTTAGACTTGGGTGCTGTACCAATTTTTTTCAAGGTTGTAACGGGTTTCCCACCATTTTCAAAACGTTGCTTGTAGACTGTACCGTCACGAGTAATTTCAACTTCTAGCCAGCTTGATAGGGCATTAACGACTGAAGATCCCACCCCGTGGAGACCACCAGATGTCTTATAGCCGCCTTGACCGAATTTTCCTCCAGCGTGGAGAATGGTAAAGATAACTTCAACAGTTGGAATTCCCATGGCGTGCATCCCGGTCGGCATCCCTCGACCATGGTCTTGAACGGTTAGACTGCCGTCTTTATTGATAGTCACATCAATGCGATCACCAAATCCAGATAAGGCTTCATCGACTGCATTGTCGACAATTTCCCAGACTAGATGATGGAGACCAGCACCATCGGTCGATCCGATATACATCCCTGGACGTTTACGGACCGCATCCAACCCTTCTAGCACCTGAATGGCGTCATCATTATAATTGTTAATATTGATTTCCTTTTTTGACACAAGGAACCTCCTATTTGTTCATCTTTTCTATTTTACAGGTTTTCTAGCGATTTTGCAAAGCTTTTCCCTTTCAGCCGTCACAATTTCACAGGATATTCTCTGACTTTCTATACCATTTCATGGTATAATAGGTCTATGATGACATTTGTATTATTAATTCTAGCTTATTTGCTAGGTTCGATTCCGTCTGGTCTTTGGATTGGACAAGTTTTCTTTCAAACAAATCTGCGTGAACATGGTTCTGGAAACACCGGAACAACCAACACTTTCCGGATTTTAGGTAAGAAAGCAGGCATGGCAACCTTTGTGATTGACTTCTTTAAAGGGACTTCGGCCACTCTACTTCCTATTCTTTTCCACCAACAAGGTGTATCACCTCTCGTCTTTGGACTTTTGGCCGTAATTGGACATACCTTTCCTATCTTTGCAGGATTTAAAGGGGGCAAGGCTGTCGCAACTAGCGCAGGAGTTGTTTTCGGATTTGCGCCTGTCTTCTGTCTCTATCTAGCGATTGTATTTTTTGGAACCCTCTATCTAGGCAGTATGATTTCACTGTCTAGCGTTACTGCTTCTATCGCGGCCGTTATCGGAGTTCTCCTATTTCCACTATTTGGTTTTATCCTAAACAGCTATGACCCTCTCTTCATTTTGATTATCCTAGCACTTGCTAGCTTGATTATCATTCGTCACAAAGATAATATCACACGTATAAAAAATAAAACTGAAAATCTCGTTCCTTGGGGATTGAACTTAACCCATCAAAATCCTAAAAAATAAAACGCCAGTTTAAACTGACGTTTTTTTGTATGCTTATTTTGATTTGATGTAGTTGATACCGTCTGCCTTAGGTGCAACTGCTTTTCCAAAGAAGGCTGCTAAGACAAGGATGGTCAAGACATAAGGCGCGATTTGAAGGTAAACTGCTGGCACTCCTTGTAGGAAAGGCAATTGAGAACCGATAACTGCCAAACTTTGTGAAAGTCCAAAGAAAAGACTAGAAAGCATAGCACCGATTGGGTTCCATTTTCCAAAGATCATTGCAGCAAGGGCAATAAATCCAGGACCGACAATAGTTGTCACTGAGAAGTTGACAGAAATTGATTGAGCATAAATCGCTCCACCGATTCCCCCTAGGAAACCTGATATGATAACCCCAAGATACCGCATCTTGTAGACATTAATCCCCAAGGTATCTGCTGCCTGAGGGTGTTCACCAACAGAGCGAAGGCGAAGACCAAAGCGGGTCTTAAAGAGAATAAACCAAGCAAAGAATGAGAAGGCAATTGCGATATAACCTAGTAGACTGGTAGACTTGAAGAAGATATCTCCAATCACTGGGATATTAGCCAAAACTGGAAAATCAAAACGCCCAAAGGTCTGACTTAAGTTATCCGTTTGTCCTTTGTTATAAAGAACCTTAACTAAGAAAACTGCTAGAGCAGGAGCCATCAAGTTCAATACTGTACCACTGACAACATGGTCCGCACGGAAATGAACTGTAGCGACTGCATGGATGAGAGAGAAAACAGCTCCCACGATACCAGCAACTAACAAGGAAATCCAAGGAGTCGCTGCTCCAAGTTGTTCTGCAAACTCAAGGTTAAAGACAACCCCAGAAAAGGCTCCCATAACCATAATTCCTTCAAGACCAACGTTAACGACACCACCACGTTCAGAGAAAACTCCTCCGATACTCGTAAAAATAAGTGGTGCTGAGTAAATCAGCATAGAAGAGACCAAGAGGGTGAGTAATGTTGTAATAGACATCCTTACTTACCTCCTTTAACTTGTTTTTTGGGTTTGACAAAATGTTCGATAATATAGTGAACACTGACAAAGAAGATAATGGACGCTGTTACAATGCTGACAAGCTCAGACGGAACTTGCGCAGCGTTCATACCCGGTGCTCCTACTTGCAAAACTCCAAATAAGAAGGCTGCAAAGAGAATTCCAATTGGTGAGTTTCCAGCAAGCAAACTAACTGCCATCCCGTTAAATCCGATAGCTAATGATGATCCCTGAACGTAAACGTTTTGGAAGGTTCCAAGACCTTCGACTGCTCCCCCAAGACCAGCCAAGGCACCAGAGATGATCATTGATAGGATGATTGTACGTTTTGCTGAAATACCAGCGTACTCTGAGGCATGGGGATTGAGACCAACTGCACGAATTTCAAAACCGAGAGTCGTTTTCTTGAGCAAGAACCAAATCACACCAACAGCAATGATGGCAAAAAAGATTCCGATATTCATACGAGAATTGCCAGTTAACTCAGATAACCATGGTGTTTGATAAGTGGCATTGGCACTCACACGAATCGTTGAATCTGTACTTTGCATAAAGTCTTTCGGGAAAGAATGAATAAAGGCATTCCCTACGTACAAAACAATATAGTTCATCATGATGGTTACGATAACCTCTGATGTACCTAAATAGGCTCTGAGAATACCTGGAATAGCACCTACAATCCCACCTGCAATCAAAGCAATTACTACGGTCGCTAAAATCAACATTGGGCGTGGCATGTCCGGATGCGACAAAGCAAACCAACCACTAAGAATCCAACCCGCTAGCGCCTGACCAGGAAGTCCAACGTTAAAGAAACCTGCACGGCTGGCAACTGCAAACCCCAGACCAATCAAGACAAGAGGACCCATGGCACGGAAAATCTCACCAATCCCACGAAGACTACCAAAAGCTGTATAGAACAGCTCCTCATAACCCCAGATAGCATCGTAGCCGAAAATCCACATGACGATGGCTCCGAGCAAGATTCCTAAGAATACGGAAATCAAGGGAACCGAAATTTGTTGTAACTTTTTAGACATCATCCTTCTCCTTTCCCAAGTTTCCACCTGCCATCAAGATACCAAGTTCTTGTTTGTTAGTCGTTTCTGGCGACACAATACCTTGAATCTTCCCATCATGAATTACAGCAATTCGGTCTGAAACATTTAAAATCTCATCCAATTCAAAGCTGACAACAAGCACAGCTTTTCCGTTATCACGTTCTTCAATCAAGCGTTTGTGGATATATTCAATGGCACCGACATCCAAACCACGAGTTGGTTGGCTGACGATAAGGAGATCAGGATCACGATCAATCTCACGAGCGATAATCGCTTTTTGTTGATTTCCCCCTGAAAGAGCTGCTGCTGGAACAAACTCGCTCGCCGCACGGACGTCAAATTCTTCCATTAATTTCTTGGCATGCGAAGTGATATTCGCATAGTTTAAGATACCATTCTTGCTGAGTGGTTCTTTGTAGTAGGTTTGAAGAGCGATATTTTCTGAAATCATCATATCCAAAATCAAACCATCACGGTGGCGGTCTTCAGGAACGTGTCCCACGCTTAGTTCCGTAATTTGTCGAGGGTGCATCCCCACGATTGATTTGCCTTTTAATTCAATACTACCAGACTCAACCTTACGAAGACCCGTAATGGCTTGAATGAGTTCAGATTGGCCATTGCCATCAATACCTGCAATACCGACAATTTCACCAGCACGAACATCCAAAGAAAGATTCTTCACAGCTGGTACACCGCGGTTTTCATTAACAACCAAGTCTTTGATAGACAAGACAACTTCTTTTGGTTGTGGTGCCTGTTTCTCCGTTTTAAAGGAGACTGAGCGTCCTACCATCATCTCTGCCAAGTCTGCATTGGTTGCTCCTGCAATCTCAACCGTCTGGATTGATTTTCCACGACGGATAACCGTCACTCGATTGGATACCGCACGAATTTCATCCAATTTATGGGTAATCAAAATAATGGATTTTCCTTCTTTGACAAGGTTTTTCATGATAGCCATCAACTCATCAATCTCTGAAGGAGTCAATACGGCTGTCGGTTCGTCAAAGATGAGGATATCAGCACCACGGTAAAGTGTTTTCAAGATTTCTACACGTTGTTGGGCACCAACGGAAATATCTGCCACCTTGGCAGCAGGATCCACTGCCAAACCATAACGTTCAGAAAGAGCCTTGATTTCTTTAGTAGCTTCAGCTATATCTAGCACACCATTTTTAGTGATTTCACTCCCCAAAATGATATTTTCAGCTACTGTAAAAGCTTCAACCAACATAAAATGTTGGTGAACCATCCCAATTCCTAGACTAGCGGCTTTAGAAGGGGAGTCTAGTTTTACAACCTGACCATTCACTGCAATTTCACCACTAGTTGGCTCAAGAAGTCCTGCCAGCATATTCATCAGAGTGGATTTACCCGCTCCATTTTCTCCTAAAAGTGCATGGATTTCACCTTTTCGCAGTTGCAAGTTGATCTTGTCGTTCGCTACAAATTCACCAAACACCTTGGTAATATCCCGCATCTCAATGACATTTTCGTGTGCCATATGCTCTTCCTTTCCGAGGTTTATTTTGTTTCAATAAAACCTGCTAATCGTGTTAACAAGTTCTATTGAGACAAAAATTGCCTCAATTCTTAAAGAAGCGACCGATGGTCGCTTCTTTAAGAATTGACTTTTATCCATTATTTTTCAGGAACTTTTACGCTTCCGTCAAGGATTTTAGCTTTTGCGTCTTCAACAGCTTTTTTACCTTCTTCTGAAAGGTTTGTCACTGCCAAGTCAACCCCTTTATCTTTCAATGAGTAGACAATAACTTGTCCGCCAGGGAATTCACCTTTTTCTGCCTTGTTAGCAATATCTTTTACAGTTGTACCAACTTGTTTCAATGTAGATACAAGAACGAAGTTTGATTCTTTACCATCTTTAGAAGTGTATTTACCTTCTGCTGCTTGGTCACGGTCTACACCAATAACCCAAACTTTTTCGTCTTCATTTTTGCTTTCGTTCAAAGATTTTGCTTCAGCAAAGACACCAGCACCTGTACCACCAGCTGCTTGGTAGACAACGTCTGCACCTGCAGCGTATTGAGCTGCTGCAATTGTTTTACCTTTGGCAGCATCACCAAATGAACCAGCGTAGTCAACTTGTACTTTGATAGATGGGTCTACTGACTCAACACCAGCTTTAAACCCAGCAGCGAAACGTGAAATAACTTCAGATTCGATACCACCTACAAAACCAACTTGTTTTGTTTTAGTTGTTTTAGCTGCTGCAACACCAGCAAGGTAAGCTGCTTCGTTATCAGCAAATGTTACGCTCGCAACATTCTTTTGATCTTTGATCACATCATCAATCAAGACATAGTTTAAGTCAGAGTGGTCTTTTGCTGCCTCTTCAACTGCATTGTGAAGTGCAAAACCAACACCGAAGATCAGGTTGTAACTTCCAGCCGCTTGTTGCAAGTTGTTCGCATAGTCTGCTTCACTTGTTGATTGGAAATAAGTAAAGCCTTTATCTTTAGAAAGATTGTGTTCTTTACCCCAGTCTTGCAAACCTTCCCAAGCTGATTGGTTAAATGATTTGTCATCAACACCACCAGTATCTGTTACGATCGCTGCTTTCGTCTTCATTTCAGATGAAGACGAAGCTGCGTTACGAGAAGAGCGGTTACCACATGCAGCAAGTCCAACTGCTGCTACTGCAACTAGACCAAGGCCTAGCCATTGTTTCTTGTTCATTACTGAACCTCCTAAATAAGATGTGCAACGATGTTGCAAGTATGAATTGGTTGGCCACAAGGACCGCGTCACTCAGAGAGTGACTCAGACTAGTTTAAGTCTGTAAATGAGTATGGAAGTAACTCCCCGACCGTCATCTCGACCGTCGATTTATCTTTAGCGACAAGTGTCACTTTTAGATCTTTTTCAAAAAATTCAGCCATCACTTGGCGGCAAGCACCACATGGCGAGATAGGTTTTTCAGTTTGTCCGTAGACAATCAATTCTGAAAACTCCCGTTGCCCCTCCGAAACTGCTTTAAAAATAGCAGTACGTTCTCCACAATTAGTCAAGGGATAGCTAGCATTCTCGATATTCACACCCGTATAAATACTACCATCCTTGGCTACTAAAACAGCTCCGATAGGAAAGTGAGAATAAGGCACATAGGCTTGTTTGCTGGTTTCAATTGCTAGTTCAATCAACTCAGTAGTCGCCATCTGCCAATTCTCCTTTTAAAATTGCTACACCAGCAGATGTTCCGATACGGGTAGCGCCTGCTTCCACAAAAGCGACAGCATCTGCATATGAACGAGCTCCACCAGCTGCCTTAACTCCCATATCTGGCCCGACTGTTTTACGCATCAACTGAACATCCTCTATAGTGGCACCACCAGTTGAAAAGCCAGTTGATGTTTTGACAAAGTCAGCACCTGCTTTCTGGGATAATTGGCAGGCCACAACCTTTTCATCGTCTGTCAACAAGCAAGCTTCAATAATGACCTTAACCAACTTGTCACCACTTGCTTCTACGACAGCACGGATGTCCGATTCAACTAAATCCAGATTGCCTGATTTGAGGGCACCGACATTGATAACCATATCAATCTCATCTGCACCATTTTGGACAGCTTCTTTTGTTTCAAAAGCTTTCACAGCTGAAGTTGTTGCTCCCAAAGGAAAACCTACTACTGTACAAACCTTTACATCTGAGCCATCAAGCCCTGTTTTCGCATGTTTAACCCATGTGGGATTAACACAAACGCTGGCAAAGTCATACTCACGCGCTTCAGATAGCAAACGATCAATTTGTTCTTGACTTGCATCTTGCTTTAAAAGCGTATGATCAATATATTTGTTTAATTTCATATTCGGATTCCTCTCTTTTTCATGAGATGATCTCAATTATTTCCTGCAAACGTTTCATTCTATCATTTATTTTAACATATTTTTGGAATTCTGTAACTAGTTGAGGGGAAATTTTTCCATTTGTATAAACTTTTGCGACAATTTCTCCCTTTTGAACGGAGTCACCGACCTTCTTCTCAAAAACGATTCCAGTTTCATAGTCTAAATCATCAGACTTGACTGCGCGACCAGCTCCCAATCTCATGGCATAGAGACCAAATTCCATCGCTGGAAGGGCTGAAATGACACCTGACTCTTGAGCCGGGATATCTACTACATGCGCCACCTTGACTGGGCGATAGAGATCTTCTAAATCACCGCCTTGAGCTGCTACCATTTCTTCAAACTTAGCCAGTGCTTGGCCATTTTCAAGATGTTGACGGACTTCTTCAACCGTCTTCTCAACATTTGCCAAACCAAGCATAATCTGAGCTAGTTCACAAATAAAGTGACTGATATCTTCTCGACCCTTTCCTTGAAGAATTTCAATTGCTTCTAAGATTTCGAGACGATTGCCAATGGCTCGTCCCAAGGGTTGACTCATATCGGTAATAACCGCTACTGTCTTTCGACCAACAGCCTTACCCAAATCGACCATGGTTTGAGCCAATTCACGCGCCTCATCAACCGTCTTCATGAAGGCACCCTCACCGACCGTTACGTCTAGCAAAATAGCATCCGCCCCAGCAGCAATTTTCTTGCTCATGACAGAACTAGCAATCAAAGGAATCGTGTCGACAGTCGCCGTCACATCACGGAGGGCATAGAGAAGTTTGTCTGCTTTAACCAGCTGATCTGACTGCCCAATAACAGATACACCAATGTCCTGTACCTGACGAATGAAATCTTCTTGACTGCGCTCCACTTGGTAACCCTTGATTGCTTCCAACTTATCTAGGGTTCCGCCAGTATGGCCAAGTCCACGGCCACTCATTTTTGCGACCGGAACACCAAAACTGGCTACTAAAGGCGCTAAAATCAAAGTCACCTTATCCCCAACTCCACCCGTAGAATGCTTGTCAACTTTAACCCCCTCAATGGCAGATAAGTCAAACTCTTGACCTGTCTTGACCATATTCATCGTCAGGTCAGAAATCTCTCGTGTGGTCATTCCTTTAAAATAAACAGCCATAGCAAAGGCAGACATCTGATAGTCTGGAACAGTTCCTGCTACATAGCCTTCTACTAGCCATTTGATTTCATTTGAAGTCAGTTCTTGGCCATCTCGTTTCTTTTGAATTAAATCAACTGCTCTCATGCTTTCACACTTCTAAGGATATAATATCCCTTGTCTTTCTTTATAATTTCACAATTTCCAAAAACATCTTCCATCTTGCTTTTGGCGCTTGGAGCACCTTGCTTTTTCTGAATGACAATGGTTAAATCACCTCCGTCTTTCAAGAAATCTCTGCTCTTTTCGATAATCTCATGAACAACTTGTTTGCCCGCTCGAATAGGCGGATTGGAAATAACATGGTCAAACTTCCCTTCAACTTGTTCATAGATATTGGATTGGAAAATCGTCGCTTCTACTTTATTTCGTTCAGCATTTTGTCGCGCTAAGTCCAAGGCACGATTATTGATATCAACCATGGTCGCCTGAACTCCATGAGCCTTGGCCAATGACAAACCCAATGGCCCATAACCACAACCCACATCAAGGACCGTTTCTCCTTTGTTAACCTCTAGACACCTCAATAAAAGCTGACTCCCAAAGTCAACCATTTTCTTGCTAAAAACACCCGCATCCGTCAAAAAGGTCATATTTTCTCCCAACAACTCCACTCTCAACTCATGTATGTCATGAGCAGCGTCAGGATTTTCTGCATAATACATTTTACTCATAAAACTATTTTACCATAATTTGGCTTGAATTGTAAATCGTTTACAAAGTGATGATCAAATGAAAAAGACTGAAGAATCCTAGTCAAAAAACCTTTTCTTCAATCTCTTTCAATTATTAGAAATACATTACAATCTATCGGGAACTACAAATTATCATAGTCAGGAAAAAAACAGATCGTCTGTAATCAGGCGCATTTTTATTGCCATTTCTTAACCTTAAAATACTTTATTATCAACAAGATTCCCAATATGATGTTTAGATAAAAACCCAACTGATAAGTTTGTGTCAAGATTTCCAAACTTGTCCAAAGTCGTATCAAATCTTCTAGTGACATACGGAATAGATATCCTTCTGTAGCAATCCACAAAATCAAAAATAGATAACTACCAGCAGCAAGCCATTTCGTCCACTGCTTTTTTACTAGCCAGGCAATCAAGAGCGAACAGATAAAGACAGCTGTTACAAGGAGATGATCCATTAAGAAGGTAAAACCGTAATAGGTTTCTACAAAGCGTCTACCATTATCCGCATTCGCTCCCCTTATAAAAGGTAGTGTAAAACTTAAAATAAAACAGAGTTCCAATATGTAACATCTCAAGATTTTCATTGTGTGCCTCCTATAAGTTGCGAACTAAAAAAGCCCACTTTTAATAACTGATAAGTCTTCAGAAACAATTCCCTATTTCATCATTAAATTATTCAACCTCTATCTACCTCTATTATACGATATTGACTTACTACCATCAAGAAACCGCTTTATTTTTTTAGCTTTTTATGGTATGATAGACAAAATATCTAGGGGAAAACGATGACCAACGAATTTTTACATTTTGAAAAAATCAGTCGCCAGACTTGGCAATCTTTACATCGAAAGACAACACCTCCTTTGACAGAAGAGGAACTAGAATCCATCAAGAGTTTCAATGACCAGATTAGTCTGCAAGATGTGACAGATATTTATTTACCTTTAGCTCATCTCATCCAAATTTACAAACGCACCAAAGAGGATTTAGCCTTTTCTAAGGGGATTTTTCTCCAAAGAGAGAGTAAATCTCAACCCTTCATTATTGGAGTTTCAGGAAGTGTAGCTGTAGGAAAATCAACAACTAGCCGACTTCTGCAAATTCTTCTCTCTCGTACAGTTACTGATGCTACTGTAGAATTGGTGACAACTGACGGTTTTCTCTATCCCAATCAAACCTTGATGGACCAAGGTATCTTAAATCGCAAAGGTTTTCCTGAAAGTTATGATATGGAAACCTTGCTGAATTTTCTTGATCGCCTAAAAAATGGACAAGATGTCGATATTCCTGTCTATTCTCATGAAGTGTATGACATCGTTCCTGGAGAGAAGCAACGTGTCAAAGCTGCTGATTTTGTCATTGTCGAGGGCATTAATGTCTTCCAAAACCCTCAAAATGAGCGCCTTTACATCACTGATTTCTTTGATTTCTCCATCTATGTAGATGCTGCTGTCGAGGACATTGAAAGTTGGTATCTGGATCGTTTCTTAAAACTCCTCAGCTTTGCCCAAAATGATCCCAACAGCTACTACCACCGTTTTACGCAAATGCCAATTGGAGAAGTTGAAGCCTTTGCACACCAGATTTGGACCAGTATTAATCTCACAAATCTACAAAACTATATCGAACCGACAAGGAATCGCGCCGAGGTCATTCTCCACAAGACTAAAAACCATGAAATCGATGAAATTTACCTAAAAAAATAATTTCCCCTTGTCAAAATCTAAGTTTTCATATATAATGGTATAGTTAGTAAATATGGAGGTAAGAACATTGGCAAACATTAAATCAGCTATCAAACGCGCTGAATTGAACGTTAAACAAAACGAAAAAAACTCAGCTCAAAAATCAGCTATGCGTACTGCTATCAAAGCTTTCGAAGCAAACCCTTCTGAAGAACTTTTCCGTGCTGCTAGCTCAGCTATCGACAAAGCAGAAACTAAAGGTTTGATTCATAAAAACAAAGCAAGCCGCGATAAAGCTCGTCTTTCAGCTAAACTTGCTAAATAAGAAACAGTCCATAGAGGCTGTTTTTTTGTCCTCTAATCAGAAAAGGTAGAAAATGAAAATCGCAATCATAGGATATTCTGGAGCTGGCAAGTCAACTCTAGCTGAAAAGTTGTCAAACTACTACTCCATCCCTAAACTACATATGGATACGCTCCAATTTCAACCGGGTTGGCAAGACAGTGACCGTGATTGGATGGAAACTGAGATGAAAAACTTTCTCACAAAGCACGAAGCTTGGGTCATCGACGGCAACTACTCTTGGTGTTACTATGAAGAAAGAATGCAGGAAGCTGACCACATCATCTTTCTCAATTTTTCACCATGGACTTGTCTCTTTCGAGCCTTTAAACGGTATCTCACTTACCGAGGCAAGGTCCGAGAAAGTATGGCTGCAGGTTGCCCTGAACGCTTTGACTGGGACTTTATCCGATGGATTCTCTGGGATGGGCGGACAAAGAATGCTAAAGAACGCTACAAGGGGATTCAAGAAACCTACCCTGAGAAAGTAATTGTCCTCAAGTCGCAAAAGGATATGGATTACTTCTTAGAAAATCTCGCGCATAACAAGAAAAACCAACGTACCTAACGTTGGTTTTTTGCTATTACCCAATCACACTTCCGTTTGGTACCGCTGGATCAACTGTGATAAGGGTTAATTGTCCATCATGTTCAGCTGAGAGGATCATTCCTTGACTGACATATTTTTTCATCATCTTACGCGGTTTAAGGTTGGCAACGATTTGGACTTTCTTGCCGACCAATTCTTGCTCATTTAGATAGTATTTTGCAATTCCTGAGAGGATTTGTCGGTCTTCGCCATCACCAGCATCTAGGCGGAATTGGAGCAACTTATCAGAACCTTCTACTTTAGACACTTCTTTGACTTCTGCGACACGGATTTCAACCTTATCAAAGTCTTCAAACTTGATTTCATCCTTGTTTAGTTTGAGTTCAACTTCATCTGGATTCCATTCTTTTTCGACTGCTGGTTTGTTGCTTTCCATTTGTTCCTTGATATAGGCAATCTCTTCTTCCATGTCCAGACGTGGGAAGATTGGTGTTCCTTTGGCAACAACAGTCACACCTGTAGGGAAATCTGCCAAGCTCAAGTTTTCTAGGCTAGAAACTTCTGCTAGACCAAGTTGTGCCAATACAGCGCGACTAGTTTCCATCATAAATGGTTCAATCAAGTGAGCTACGACACGAAGGCTGGCTGCCAAATGGCTCATGACACTTGCCAACTGGTCACGAAGGGCTTCATCCTTAGCCAAGACCCATGGAGCTGTCTCATCGATGTATTTGTTGGTACGTGAGATAAGAGTCCATACTGCTTCAAGGGCACGTGGATAGTCAACTGCTTCCATGTGTGTATGGTAGTCCGCGATTGATTGTTCTGCAACCTCAGAAAGAGCATTATCAAACTCTGTTACACCCTCTACATAGGCAGGGATTTGACCATCAAAGTACTTGTTGATCATGGAAACCGTACGGTTAAGGAGGTTTCCTAGGTCATTTGCCAATTCATAGTTGATACGACCTACATAGTCCTCGGGAGTGAAGGTTCCATCTGAACCAACTGGAAGGCTACGCATGAGGTAGTATCGAAGTGGATCCAGTCCATAGCGCTCTACTAACATTTCAGGGTAAACGACATTCCCTTTAGACTTAGACATCTTGCCGTCTTTCATGACAAACCAACCGTGGGCAATCAAGCGATCAGGCAATTTCATATCCAACATCATAAGAAGGATTGGCCAGTAGATTGAGTGGAAACGAAGAATGTCTTTTCCGACCATGTGGAAGACCGTTCCATTCCAGAATTTATCATAGTTAGCATGATCATCTTGACCGTAACCAAGAGCAGTCGCATAGTTGAGAAGGGCATCGATCCAAACATAGACAACGTGTTTTG
Source organism: Streptococcus oralis (assembly GCF_026782235.1). GTDB lineage: Bacteria > Bacillota > Bacilli > Lactobacillales > Streptococcaceae > Streptococcus > Streptococcus oralis_CC. The sequence continues at coordinate 543,763 of NZ_JAKUWE010000003.1, forward strand.
GATTGGATGGGACTGGAACACCCCAGGTAAAGGTTGTACGAGAAACCGCTAAGTCTTCCAAACCTGGCTCAATAAAGTTACGCAACATTTCATTGAGACGACCATCTGGAGTGATGAAGTCAGGGTGCGATTTGAAAAATTCTACCAAACGGTCTTGGTATTTGCTGAGGCGAAGGAAGTAAGATTCTTCAGATACCCATTCAACCTCGTGACCTGATGGAGCGATACCGCCCGTCACATTTCCAGCTTCGTCACGGAAAACTTCCGCAAGCTGGCTTTCTGTAAAGAATTCCTCATCTGATACTGAATACCAACCAGAATATTCGCCCAAGTAGATATCATCTTGAGCAAGCAAGCGTTCAAAGACCTGTGCTACAACTTTTTCATGGTAATCATCCGTTGTACGAATGAATTTATCATATGAGATATCAAGTAATTGCCAGAGTTCTTTGACGCCAACCGCCATCCCATCAACATAGGCTTGTGGTGTGATGCCAGCTTCTTCCGCTTTTTGCTGGATTTTCTGACCATGCTCGTCAAGACCTGTCAGATAAAAGACATCGTAGCCCATGAGGCGTTTGTAGCGAGCTAGGACATCACAAGCGATGGTTGTGTAGGCAGAACCGATATGAAGTTTACCAGATGGATAGTAAATCGGTGTTGTAATATAAAAATTCTTTTCAGACATAATTTTTCCTTTCCAGGCAAATGAAACCTGATTTTCTAACACTTCATTATATCATATTTTTAGTGATTTTCGATAGGAAAATCCATACAAAAACAAGACGAACAAATGTCCATCTTATTTTTTCTGCTCTATATCTTATTCATAACGAAGGGCTTCGATTGGATCGAGCTTAGAGGCTTTATTAGCTGGCAAGACTCCAAATATCATACCAACGCTGGCTGACACAGCCAAGCTAAAGAGAGCGATTGGGAGGGAAACCCCAACTTCGATACCTGCAATCATGTTTTGGAGCAGCACTCCGGCTAACATAGTCATTCCAGCAGCAATTCCAAGACCGATGACACCACCTAGCAAGGTCAAAATCATGGATTCAATCAAAAACTGTACCAAGATATTAGCCCTTGTAGCTCCGAGAGCTTTCCGCAGACCAATCTCACGCGTGCGTTCTGTTACCGAAACCAGCATGATATTCATAACACCAGTTCCCCCGACAAAGAGAGAGATTCCTGCGATGGCACTGATAATAGTGGTCATAAAACCAAATAGTTGTTGTACCTCTTGGAAGGCGGCAGTTGCGTCCGCAACTTGGTACTCCCCTTGCTGAAGACCTGCAATCTCAGTCAGTTTTCGAGCCAACTCCGGACCCAAGGTCCGCGTTAGACTAGTATCATTGACACGAAAGACGATGTTCGAGATTTCATCAGTATTAAAATTGGCTGCTAGAGATATATTGGTCGTAATTGGAAGACCACCAATCCCAAAGGCTTTAGCAGTTTTGGCTTCATTGCTGGTATAAACGCCAATCACACGGTAACTAAATTCATTAACAGAGATGATTTGATTAACAGCAGCTTCTGGACTATCAAACAAACTCTTGGCTAGTTCTTCGTCCAGCAAAATCACACTGGCAAATTCCTTGTAGTCTTGCGGTCTTAGACTTCTACCCGCAACGATTTCATTTTCAACCGCGTTCATGTAGGTGCTATTTCCGCCTGTCAGAGTCGCTCGTTCAACCTTCTTATCCTTATAAGATAGTGTGACGTTGGTCGAGTTGGTGACATAGTAGCTGTCTACTCCTTTGAGTTTGGCAGCTTCCTTGACCCAAGACTCCAGTGGTTTTGGTGGTTCAACATGAACATCCTCTTCTTTCCCACTGACTGTCAAAGCAGATTGTTTCTGCGTAAAGGAACCGTCCTTGCTTTTGATAGGAGAGAAAAAGACATGGATATCCTTCTGTGATTTGGTCATGTTTTTATTAACCTGACGAGACATGGAGTCTCCCAGAGCCATGATGACAACGACAGATGAAACTCCGATGATAATCCCAATCATGGTGAGGAAGGAACGCATCTTGTGGGCCATGATGGATGAAAAGGCAAATTTCAGATTCTGCATCTAGTTTTCCTCCTTTTCTACCTGAGCACTGTCGGACGAGATGATCCCATCACGAATAACAATCTGGCGTTTGGCATAGGCCGCAATCTCAGGTTCATGCGTGACCATGATAATGGTTTTCCCTTCCTTGTTTAACTCCACCAACAGTTGCATGATTTGATTTCCTGTCTTGGTATCCAAGGCTCCTGTCGGTTCGTCAGCTAGGATGATAGAAGGATTATTTACCAAGGCACGCGCAATCGCTACACGTTGCTTTTGACCACCTGATAACTCGGAAGGCAAATGATGACTGCGCTCCGTTAGCTCAACCTTTTCCAGAAATTCCTCAGCCAATTTCCGTCGTTTTGAAGCCGAAACACCAGCGTAAATCAAGGGCAATTCGACGTTTTGAAGTGCATTGAGCTTGGACAAGAGAAAGAACTGTTGAAAGACAAAGCCGATTTGCTGGTTGCGAACCTTGGCCAGTTGTTTCTCTCCAAGACCTGCCACTTCTTGACCTTCAAGATAGTACTCTCCACTAGTTGGTGTATCCAACATTCCGATGGTATTCATCAACGTAGATTTACCAGAACCAGATGGTCCCATAATAGCAACAAACTCACCTTCATGAACTTCTAGATTGATATTTTTAAGGACCTGCAGTTCTTGGTCACCATTTCGATAACTCCTACAGATATTTTTGAGACTAATTAGTTTCTTCATCAGCCTTCACCTCTTTTCCTTCTTCCAAGGAAGATGTTGGATTACTGATGACCTTGGCACCGTCTGACAAACCTGAAGTAATTTCTTGGTTATCTGCGTCCGCATTCCCCAGAGTAACTTCTACCTTCTTCGCTTTTTTCTGGTCGTCAACGGTCCAAACATAGTTTTTGTCATTTTCGGTAACGACACTTGTCAAAGGAACAAGGATGGCTTTACTTTTGTTTTTGACTTCCACACTAACAGAGAAGCCTTGTTTCAACTCACTGATATCGCTAGTCACATCAACAGTATAAGGGTACTTAGATCCAGTATTCCCTCCAAGGGCTGCATTTGCTGCTTCTCCATTGTTTTTAGGATAATCAGAAATATAGCTGATTTTTCCTGTCCAGCTCTTATCTTGGTAAACCTTCGAAGTAAAGGTAACTTCTTGGCCTACAGAAAGGTTAGCAAGGTTGTATTCAGACAACTCCCCTTTGACCTGCAAGTTTTCATTACTTACGACATGTACTACCACTTGGCTATTACCTGTTGGAGATTTGGAAACATTACGATTAACTTCAACTACAGTCCCTTCTAGTGTACTGAGGACAGTTGCAGCATCTAGCTGAGCTTGAGCCTTGTTGAGTTGGGCAACAGCATCTGCACGATTATCCTTGGCATCACTAATTTGAGAATCAATAGAAGATACGGAAGAAGTCGCTGCTTGCGCTTGTTCTGGGAGTCCAGCTTCTGTTGGAACCTGTGAAGAAGCTGGTGTAGCTGATGCATTTTCACGAGCTTTGTTTAACTCCTCAATATGACGGTCTGCCTTTGCAACTGCACGATCGGCTGCATCATAGGCAGCTTGAGCATCTGCACTGCTGTATTTGACCAACGCTTGCCCTTCTTCGACCTTGTCCCCGACTGAAACGAGAATTTCATCTAAATCTCCCTTACTAGCATCAAAATAAACGTATTGTTCATTTTTTGCTGTAACCGTACCTGACAAGAGAACCGATGAAGCAACAGAACCTTCCTTAGCAGTAACGATATGAGATGTTTCCTCCTTGACTGCTGACTGGGAAGGTTGTCTAAAAATCAAAATCCCCGCAGCACCGATAACAATAGCACTGGCAATACCAATCGCTGTGTATAATTGCCATTTTTTTGCCTTCTTATTTCTTTTCATTTTTAAGCTCCTTTATTCTTTTGCCTTACAAAAACCATTATATCAGAAACACCAAGCCCAAACAATGACAGTTCAGATGGAAACAATGACAATTCAGGATCATTATTTCGTTCGGTATTCGTTTATTGGATTATTGTGCTAGATATATAATACAATATCTTTTTGAATTTGGCAAGCGTTTTTATAATTTTTTTATCGTAGCAGATTTTTGCATTCAAAAAATAAAAACGATAGAATATGACTATCAAAGCTATAAGGAGTTTTCTATGAGAGAATATGATATCATCGCCATCGGTGGAGGAAGCGGCGGCATTGCCACCATGAACCGAGCTGGCGAACACGGTGCTAAAGCAGCTGTTATCGAGGAGAAAAAATTAGGTGGAACCTGCGTCAACGTTGGCTGTGTTCCTAAAAAAATCATGTGGTATGGAGCGCAAATCGCTGAAAGCTTCCACCACTACGGACCTGACTATGGTTTTACAAGTTCAGATGTGCAATTTGATTTCGCAAAACTTCGTCAAAATCGTGAAGCCTACATCGATCGTGCCCGCTCGTCTTATGATGGAAGTTTCAAGCGCAACGGTGTTGATTTGATTGAAGGTCGTGCTCATTTTGTTGATTCCCACACCGTTAGCGTCAATGGTGAATTGATTCGTGCCAAGCATATCGTGATTGCGACTGGCGCTCGTCCAAGCATCCCAACTATTCCTGGAGCTGAACTCGGTGATAGCTCAGACGATGTCTTTGCTTGGGAGCAACTTCCTGACTCCGTTGCGATTCTTGGAGCTGGTTATATCGCTGTTGAATTAGCAGGTGTTCTCCACGCACTAGGAGTAAAAACCGATTTGTTTGTCCGTCGCGATCGTCCCTTGCGCACTTTTGACAGCTACATCGTTGAAGGACTTGTCAATGAAATGGAAAAAACAGGTCTACCTTTACACACACATAAGGTACCTGTCAAACTCGAAGAAACCGAGCAAGGTATTACCATTCATTTCGAAGATGGTTCTAGTCACACTGCCAGCCAAGTTATCTGGGCTACCGGTCGCCGTCCAAATGTAGACGGTCTTGAGTTAGAAAAGGCTGGCGTCACACTCAACCAACGTGGATTTATCCAAGTGGATGAGTATCAAAATACAGTTGTAGATGGCATCTACGCCCTTGGAGATGTTACTGGTGAGAAAGAACTGACCCCAGTAGCCATCAAGGCAGGACGTACCTTATCTGAACGCCTCTTTAATGGAAAAACAAATGCCAAGATGGACTACACGACTATCCCTACTGTTGTCTTCTCCCACCCAGCAATCGGAACCGTTGGTTTAACCGAGGATCAAGCTATTAAAGAATACGGCCAAGATAACATCAAAGTCTACAAGTCCAGCTTTGCATCTATGTACTCTGCCGTTACAAGCCATCGTCAAGAATCTCGCTTCAAACTCATCACCGCCGGTGCTGACGAAAAAGTTGTTGGACTTCACGGACTTGGTTACGGAGTGGATGAGATGATTCAAGGATTCGCTGTCGCTATCAAGATGGGGGCTACCAAGGCGGACTTTGATGCTACAGTAGCTATCCACCCAACCGCCTCAGAAGAATTTGTAACCATGCGCTAATTATCGTAAGAGACCCCATGTGATCTCTTTTTACTTGTAAAATCGGCTGTTGCAAGATTGTTACCTTGATACAAAAAATAGGTTGACTTTCTCCTCTGAATTAGTATAATAGTTACTATAATTTTGAAAAGAGGTTAACAGTTTTGAAAAAAGCTCATATCTATGCCATCCCTGCTATCGGTGCTGCTCTCATCGCCGTATTGGCACAAATCAGTCTCCCTATCGGTCCTGTACCTTTCACTCTACAAAACTTTGCGATCGGTCTGGTTGCTACTGTTTTTAGACCTAGAGAAGCCGTTCTATCCGTGGCTCTCTATCTCCTGCTGGGTGCCATTGGTTTACCTGTCTTTGCAGGAGGTGGTGCAGGATTTCACGTTTTAGTCGGTCCAAGCGCAGGTTATCTTTGGTTTGACCTTGTCTACGCAGGACTTACATCTTATCTCATCCATCAAAATAGTGGCTATATTCGCATTTTCCTTGCCAACCTCTTGGGTGACTCTCTCGTCTTTGTAGGAGGTATTATCAGCCTCCACTTCCTTGCTGGTATGGAATTTGACAAAGCACTTGCTGTCGGTGTCCTTCCCTTTATCCTCCCTGATCTTGGTAAAATCATTGCGATTAGTTTCATTGGTCGTCCCCTTCTCGAAAGATTGAAAAGCCTTCCATATTTTTCAAGATAAAAAAATAGTCCAGAACAAGTGTTCTGGACTATTTCCTTTCCAATTACTT